>NZ_BAAGVN010000087.1:0-52579 GCF_054780855.1 Pseudaeromonas pectinilytica | reverse complement strand
GCATTGATGCTGCCACTCAGGCGAACAGTCCGCTCGAAGCCAAAACGCCAGCCATTGGCATCGGAATCATCCCAGGCCCCCAGACTGTTGTAGGTGCGCTCGGCAATCACATCCAGACCACGTCCAACAAGAATTTCGTCCTGGTCGGAGAGGACCAGGTTGCCGGTTGCGGCATTGACGTAGTTACTGACTTTACCTTGACCGATGGAGGAAGAGCCGGCACCGAACTGGCCATTGAGGCGTTGCAGGGAGGAGCCGGTAAGGCCGAGGCCATCGTTAAAGATAAGAGCGGTCATGAGGAAATCCTTGTCACACGCAGGGCTGGGCCACAGGCGCAGCACGATGCTGGGTTAATGCGTTACAAGGGAGATCCGTGGGTTCGGGAAAATGTTAAGGGGTGAATTGAGATTCAAATCACAAATCGAAGGAAAGAAAGACGTTCAGGGATTAAACCTTCGCAATTGGATTGGCCATGGGGCCTAGGTTGCAGCTGCATATATTCGACACAGAAAGCATAATTGAGTAGATGTTTACAGTCCCCCTCCACACATAAAGCTGACGGGCACCTTTAAACTTTGCAAAATTCCGACACGAACTTTGCAAAAACTGGACGATATTATCGCCCTCACGGCTAGGAGCTCTGCCCTACCCCAGTGGGCTTGCGTAAACGTCGCCTGTGCGTGACGAAATTCAAATGATAACCCCATGCTCAATCTGACCGACCAACGTGACGACCTGGTCAACGCCGCCTTCGGTTTCAAGCATCGCCAACGGTGTCAGCCCCGCAAAAGCTCTGGCCGGCTTGGCCAACCAATCGACAGCTTTACGCTCATCACCATCAAACAAACGTGTTGCAGCCTGCAAGGCAACAAGATAATCCGACTCTTTGAACATGCGCAGCCTCCTGCCAATGAATGGCGGAATAGCAAGGACCCGTTGGTCACGAAGACTTCAATCCACTAACTCGTAGAGATCCGCAATACCAACCTGTAGATATTTGCAGAGCGCCTCGACCACATCGAGTTCGATGCGTGTCGCGGTCTCGTTATAAAGCCGGGTGATGGTGCCACGATTGATACCCGTGTCCCGTGCAACATCAGCGATTTTTAGCCTGCGCTCACCCATGATCCGTGACAGATGACACTTAACCATTATCTCCCCCGACAAAAAATAACCCACAGGAGATTAAAATAATCTTGCGGGACACAAAAAGATGTCCAATAATGCTCTACAGGAGAACATCAAGAGCTCCTGAAGATGATAATGCATTTTGGAGAGCCATTATGACATACACCTATCTTACAACAGAAGAGTTGTCGGCCCGGATCAAATACGACTCTCGTACCATCCGCAACCAGCTGAAGGATTCCATCTTCATCGAAGGAACCCACTACATCCGCCCCTTCGGTGGCCGCAAGCTGCTGTTCCTCTGGGAGCCCATCGTCGAAGAGCTCCATAAGCACAGTGTCTTTTTTGAATCCTTCCACGGCTAAGGACAGACTATGGCGACCATCTATACCAACCGCGATGTGCTCTACATTGATTTTCGCTATAAAGGAAAACGTTGCCGCGAACGAACCGGGCTGCCAGACACAGAATTGAACCGCCGCAAGCTGCTGCAGTTTTGTGAGCGCATGGAAGCGCAACTAGTTCTCGGACAATTCGATTTCTGTAAAACGTTCCCTAATAGCCCACGCTGTGCATATTTCCATCAACTGGCACACCGTGAAGCACTCTACAAAGCCGGTTGTCCCGCTTTTTCCGAGTTTGCCGAGCAATGGTTCCTTGAAAAACAGGCAGAATGGCGTACCTCTCATAAAGAGACCATTCGCCAGATCCTTGATTTACACTTGCTACCACGCTTTAGCGCCCTCGCCGTCAACCTCATCACCAAAAATGAGATCATGTCGTTTAGGGCCTCCATTGCAGGCCTATCCGGGCGGGGCGGTAAACCAATCTCGGCCTCGCGGATCAATCACATCATGACACCGCTGCGCATGATCCTCAATGAAGCAGCAGACCGTTTCGAGTACCCATCCCCATGGCGCAATATCCGCGCCGTCAAGGTCCCAAGAACCACCATCATGCCGTTTAGCTTGCCACAGATCGACAGCATGCTGCGTATGGTGCGGCGCGATTTTCACGCCTATTACACGGTGCGCTTTTTCACTGGGTTGCGCTCCAGTGAGTTGCATGGATTAACTTGGCGCCACGTTGATTTTGAGCACCGACAGCTACTGATCTACCAAGCCTGGGTACGCAACGAGTTGATCCCAACCAAAACTGATGGCTCCTATCGCTGCGTGCAGATGAGCGCTCAGGTCTTTGAGGTGTTACATCAACACAGGCAGACACAGCATCGGACACAGCCAGATGATTTTGTATTCTGCTCCCGCAGCGGCACGCCACTGGAAGATAGGAATGTGGCGAATCGCGTCTGGTATCCGCTGTTGAAGCTTCTCTCTTTGGAGGCTCGCAAGCCTTATCAAACTCGACATACCACCGCTACTCTCTGGCTAGCGGCCGGTGAAAGCCCGGAATGGATTGCCCGACAACTGGGACATAGCAGTTCCCAGATGCTGTTTCGCGTGTACTCACGTTACGTCCCTGATCTGGCAGGCCGTGATGGCAGCGCATTTGAACAGTTGATGCAACAGCAAGGCATCCACTCATGAACGCTCAGCAGCACCGGAGCGAGACGATGGTGGACTGAAGCTCCGGCCACTTCATGCCGCACTGGATGCCGTGCGTCAAATGTACTAACATCCACCCATTAGCAGATTTTTACCGAGGGATCATCATGTCCACCATCACCGCTTCCCCATCGAGTCATCGCATAGGCTTTCGTGTTACACCAGAGCAGGATGCCATTTTGCGCAGGGCGGCCAAGGTAGCCAACAAGACTATCACCGACTTCATCCTGGATAGCGCTTGCCTTGTTGCAGAGGAAACCTTGCTCGATCAGCGATTGTTCATGGTTGAAGGTGAACAATATGCCTCATTGCTGGAGCTACTTGAGCGCCCCGCGCAGGTCAACGAGGGAGTACAAGACTTGTTCTCTCGCAAGGCACCCTGGGATACCCAATCATGATCCTCGGGCCTATGCCTCTTGATGCGCATCACGCGCTCGATAACTTTGACTGCGGGAAGTTGTCCTTGAATGACTGGTTACGACGCCACGCAAGGCAAGCACAGGGCGGTGGCTCGGCTAAAACATTTGTGGTCACGGAGAATGAACGTGTCATTGGCTATTTCAGCCTAACCGTTGGGCAAGTCGATACTCTGGACGCCCCCGAACGGATAAAAAAAGGAATGGGTCAATATCCTATTCCGGTTGTCATCCTGGCTCGCTTGGCGGTGGCTAAACAAGACCAAGGGCGGGGAATTGGCCCTGGCATGCTCCAAGATGCCATCCGTCGCTCACTTCTCATCGCCGAACAAGCAGGCATTCGAGCAATACTGACACACCCGATTGACGGGGAAGCCTCGCAATTTTATACCCGCTTTGGATTTATCCCTTCACCGCTCAATGAACAGCAATTACTGCTACTTCTTAAAGATGCAAAACGCTCGCTAGGTTGAATACTGTTTAGCTTTAAATGCCCAAAAAATCACGTTTTTTCTTGGTTCTTAACTGATGTAACTCCTCAACACTCAGTAGACGCAGCGCCAATACAAAGCCAAGCGTTCTCAGCAGCGGCGTGCTGTAGCGCCGGTAGAAGATCGGTTTCATTTCAAGTTGCTGACGAGCAAGCCTCCTCTGCAGGATCCCCTCTTCGTCTGGATGAATGACTCGCAATAAAGCGCGGTGACTACCTGAGCGTTCGAGGTATTCCACTCTTATCGCCTTGCTTTTAATGGCTCTGCGCCATGTATCCCGACCCGATTGATCCGTGCCACACATCACCGTGATTGCGATCCGAGAGGCGGGCACCAGCTCCAACGTCACCGACAAAAAACGCAATAACTGATCCGGATCGGTAAACGGCAATTCGGTGTTGTGTGAATTGCTGCGCACCAACAAATATCCGACCCATGTAATCAATTCCTCTTTTCGAGACCGGTATATATCTCGAGCCTTATCGACCACCCGTACCAGCTCGGATTTTTCAGCGTAACTGCGCAAATCACCCGGCAATATGGCCTGTCTGGATGGCGAGGACAGACGTTTTCTATGCCGCTGCGTCATAAATGACCCCAGCAGCGAAAGCTTCTGCAGCCATTCCGTCAATTCCGCAGGTGTCACATCGTAGCGATCCAGCATCGACCTCACATTTTCACGACGGGCCAGCATGGTCAGCAGATCCAGAACTGCAAAAAAATCCAACTTGAGCTTGATCTGAGGTGGTATGGGCAGCAGCTCTATGCCCCCCCAAAAAACCTCAACCAGATACGGTGCCAGCGATCGATATAACTGGGTGTGACAGCGTTCAGATGTCAGGCTTCCCTGCATCCAACCGAGTTGCTGCATAGTCGCCTGCGGCTGCCCAGTGAAGTATCTGCGGACTTCGGGGTTCCAATCGTAGCGAGCTTTCATCAAACAGCAGGAAGAAACCAGGTCGCTAAAGTGTAGATAGTTACAAAGTGTCGTTTCTGGGGTCAGATGCCCCGCAAATTCCGCCAGCCCCCAGTAGTCTGCCCGGCCATGTCCATAGGCGATAGTTTGGCGGATCTGTTCACATTGTGTGGCATTCCACGGCAAATAATGCTGCCAACCCGGCCACTGATGAATATCCAGTACCGCGTGATGCAACACTAGTTGCAGCCGACTCAGTGCCGTATGTCTCAGATGATGAAAGGTTAAGTGCAGGCCTGTTATTGGCCATAGTAAACGCGTCAATGGTCCTGTTACCTCGGCAGGACTTAATGGGATCAACGCCCCCTCCTCCGATGGAAATGCCAGAGCCTGAGTATTCCTCTTGATGCGTGACCATAACGGCCGAAAATAGGCGTCGAGATACTGCCGTTCATCATCGGTCAGCAGTGTGCCTAAATGAACCCGACGCGTTGCACTCGCACTTTTCCCATCATCCAGCTGGGTATTGCGGATCTCGATTAACAGCTCCGGCCCTTGTTCGATATCCTGGAGTCGCAATTTTAATAGCTCGCCAAGGCGCAATCCGGCCCGATATCCCACGAGATACAACGCGACGAGCATCTGCCTGTATCCCGGCGATAGCTCGGAAATGCGTTCGACTCCTCGTAAGAACAGGCGGAATTGGGGTTCACTTATATAGGCCGCCCGTACATGGGGGGTCTCACGTACACGCGACAGCAGATCTTCAGGCAAGGGAGCCAGTCCATATTTCAAGACAGCAAAACGATGCAGATGACTCAATCGCTCGGCGATATAGCGAACATTTTTCTGTGCTACTCGCGGCGGACTGGCATCTTGCCTCCCCTTATCATCACGCAGCTCATCGGCAGGACTGAATTCATCCAGTACACACTCAACATCAGCGATGTTGTCGCCTTGATATTCCTCCAGTAACGCACGATAACGCTGCAAAAAATCTTCGCCACTCCAGTCATTCAGCGATTGGCCATAACACACATTCAGCCACTGCTGCCCACCTCTGCTTAGATAGGAGCGCGCCGTTGACGGCTTATGGTTCTGGATCTTGAGCCCATCAAGTAGCCAGTCCGTTAAAATCTGTTCTGTTCGACTTAGCTTATGGTCCGATAGCAACGCTTCCAGACTGGCGATACACTCTTTGGCTCTCTTTTTATGCGTGGCGTCCGACTTTTCCGCAAACAGAATACGCAGTTGTGATAACAAAGGGGAATAGGCGCGATCTTTACCATGATAGCGACGAGCAGGCGCCAACCGATCCAGTTCCACATCCAATTCAGACGTCGATTGCAGCAACAACTGCGACTCAACCGGCAACGCTGGATGATGCAACGCTAACCAATGCGCATGCGGAAGGGGAACCTGCTTGAAAAAGCCGCTCGCGGTATGTGTCAGGATCTGTGGCCATTGAACCCCCGGTTGTAGGCTGCTCCACAATGTCGCAGCCTGACAAAACGATTTGATACTCCGCAGGGGTGAAACCAAACGAGAAGAAGCCCAGCTACTGAAGGCATCCAATCGCTCCGGTAACACAAAGCGCGCATTCCTGCGGCGATACCAACGATACAGCAGTCCCTGCAATGGCATCGTCAGAAAAATCTGCAACTGGGTGACAGCATGTTCATCACCATGGTGGTTGGTAGCCATACCCTCGTAGCGGACGCTCAGCTGCATCCAGACCAGACGGCCATTCCCGCATAGGGGCTTTTTGGCCACGATGGCTTGCATCAGCGAATGCAGGATCGGTAGTTGATGAACGCCACTAAAAAAGACGGCACAATGCAGAATATCAATTAACAATTTTTCATCAGAAACATGCACCGCAGTCCGGCTGGCGATATTTTCCAACCATGCATGATGGGCCTGCGCACAGAGCCGGGCTTGATCAAAAAACGACTCGTCATAACGGGAAGGTGTTCGTTGAATGGTTAACGGAATAGCCGGCAGTGGCAATTGCCATATTCCACTGCGGTTGCCCTCATGCAAACAGCCCAGCAAAAATTGCACTCCTCGCTTAAACTCGCTCTGCTGTCGATATACATCCGCCATTTTTTCCAGGAGATGGGGCCAAGCATCCTCGAATCCCTGCACATCCGGTACGTCATTCAGCATGCCAGGCATATAACGCAACAGGACAGCAAGGGCTCGACGATATAGCATGTTCTGTTCGCGCCTTGCTCGTGCTGCACGGCCCCGCCGCCCAATGGTCGGGACATTTTTTTGCTCTTTGAGATACTCTCGCCAGCGGTTTAGCGGGTTTTCCATCCAGGCAGAACCTCCAGACCCAAAGACTGATGCCAACGATCCAGGATCTCGACCAGTTGGTAGAGATCACTAATCGGCGCACCGCTGCATGGATGCGAATATTCAAATCCCATCGCCTCATGTCCCAGTAAGGCGTCGATCAAATCACTCTGAACCTGCAGCTCCAGTAGATGCGAACGAACAGCATGCCGGTGCCAATTAGACGGAAACGGGAACAAGCTATCGAAATGCAAATCCATATTGGATGGGGCTAGAGGCTGGATCTCGAGCGTCCCTCGTTCATCGCCCGCTTCGCCCCAGAACAATAGTGCGCCTCGATTATCAAGCGCCTCTCTAGCGGCCTGAGCCAAGACTGTATAAATAGGCTTCCGCAAACGAGACAAAAAATCGAGATGCTTTTCCCAGATGCGTAGCTGCTGAATAGCCAACTCACTTAGGGGAACCATCCGTGCGGAGCTAACCGCACGGGCCTCCTTATCTGTTAAACGGATCAGGCGCAGATCCAGACAATAATCTTGACGCCGACCATACATTTCAGTAACAGGTCGAGCTGCCGTTGATAAGTTCAGGATCAACAGGCAATGGCGAACGAGCAGGTTGTGATACTGCACCAGCGATACATGCCCTTGTTGGGCCGCAACAACTTGCGAGGATAAATAGTGCTGGTATTGCGTGAGAAGACCTTTGAAATGCACTAAGTCCGGATAAAACCGCGACCCCACGGCCTGACCTGCTTGGCTCGATTGCAAGGACGGGGCAGTAATTTCCATCCCCAGCTCAGCCAGATAACGAGTCCAAATCCGAATGATCTGCTCCTGATGAACATGGCTGTAGGCCATCGGAGAACACTGTTGTGCCGTTTTCCCACTTAAAATCCCGACAATGGCGCTATCCACCCCCTCGCGCAGTAACCAGGACATCAAGTAGGTTTGAAGCTGACGACGAGTTAACTGTGTTCCTGCTCGATGATTGGCCGATTTAAGGGCTTCATCCAACTCTGCTGCCTTAAAGCTTGACCAAAGCCCCGTCTCCAGCAAACGACTAGTCCACGTTGGTAACGGCAGCCATAAAAACAGTGTCACAGGCGGTAAAAAGCGGTTGAGCTCTTGGTGAACACGGCTGTTAGCAACTTCAATAAACCGCTGCAACCAGACACCATCTGAAACCAGCCAAACACCATTTCCATTCAGATACTCTAATTTTTTCGAAAAAACATGACCTGCAGTTGACCGTTTGATCGAGGGAGCCCGCCAGACCGGTAAACGCTCCCGCTCCTGTCCACTCATTCCAAGCACGATTTGCAACAACCACCAATACGCAGGATGAGGGCCTTCGGCCGGAGCATACTTTAACAGGGCCAAAACGAAACGCCGGATCTGTTCAGGTGTGGCGACAGCCAGATTTGCCGGTAACATCTGTGCTCGTTTGGATAGAGACTGAGCCACAGAACGACATTGTAAAAACCGAGCCTGGATATCCATAGAGCCAGTCTGCGCGCCAATAACCAGTGCCGTCTGTACTACATGGCTCGCGCTGCGCTCCTCCTCTATTTGCCAATTCCGCGCTTTATATCGTCCCTGCCTGAGAGACACCTCGCTTAGGATCTTGATTCTGGTAACGTCATCAATCCACAGCTCGGTGTGCCATTCCAGGCGACTTTTAGGCTTTTCACCCGGACTCCGTGCTCCTACTTTTCGATCCTTTCTACGGGCTTGATATAAACGATTTAACAGCGCTTCCAACGCGGTCGTATTGATGACTACTTTCTTATTCTTAGAATACTGATCGCGCTGCTCTCGGATAGCGATCAGTAACTGCTGGATCGGCTGCAAAAAATTAACCGCTGAAAGCGCTTTGATCATCAAGTCACGCCGATTATCGACAAACAACCGGACATTGCGCAGCGCCTCTTCTATGGTGTTGTCATGCATGATCCCCTGCTGAAAGTTAATATGCGTCAAGGCGAGTGCCGCCAAAACCGTGACGCTTTTTAAATTTGCAAACAGCTTATCGTTGAGAGCTTTACCGATTTGCAACTCGGCCAGTAACGTATCAACCAGGTAGTGCTGACTGACGATGCGTTGTTTAACCAGGTATCTGCGCATTTTTGCAGGAGAAAGCCCCTCATCAGCCGGAGGCCACTCCATGCCAGACAGTCTGTGGATCCACTGCAACTCAGGCTCCAACAACGCACGAAACGATGGTTCAAAGTGATCCATCACCGCACAACAGGCCGTCAATTCGCTCAACAGTTGCAGATGCCAACCAGGTAGCGCCACCGGGAAAACCCATTCGCGTGATAACGCTCGCCCGGGCTCTGCATCGGGAGACGTCATCGTAGTATCAACAACGGAGTCATTTTGCATCGCCGAGATACTCGCTAAAAAAAGCGGGCTCCTCTGCCTGACGACAAGATGCCGAATCAGCCAACATTAATCGACGGGATGCCTGCGCACCTCGAGCCAGTTGAGACCGAGACAAACCTAGCGACCCAGCCCAATAGTCCTGAGTGATATGAAGGTCGTTGAACCATTGAAAACACTGCTTTTCGTCAAATACCTCCTGAAACATCTTACGAACCCGTTCGATGATCAAACGACTACCCGATTGACGCATCAAACGGACCCATTCTGCGATCGCCAAGCGACAGATTTCATCGTCATCCAGAGTCAAACGAACCAGATGAAAACCAGCAGGTGGTTCTGTCGGGGTTTTCCATGAAAAAAGTGGGAGAACGGGACCAATGATCTGCATCTTAGTAACCGTCTTACCCTCTTCAAGAACATCCACTTCTCGATAGTAGATTACTGACGGTTCAGCCGCTGTCTGAAGCCAGTTTGCAGCGCCGGAGATTAAGCCGCTCCCGCCACCATACTGACTCCATTCGTCATAAAAACGAGTCAATACCGGATGCAACGAATAGCAATGCGATGGTTTTGTTTTCATGCTGACCAATCCGAAACGGGCACCATGCAATGACAATACTACAACCTGATATATGCAGGTAACTCATTGTCAAATAATGATAAACCTATCGCAAACACGCTCTGGTATGGAAAACCGTACGCAAAAGACCCTGCGATACAAACGAGGGTTGAACAGTAGGAATAAACAGGATGGTGATCGACGCGATGATCAGCAACAACACCATTGCACCAACATCGTCATCCCAACACAGCGCAAATTCATAGCCAAACGAGGCCAAAATACATACGAGCCAGCCATTCGCATAGCCAGCTGGATAGTTTTTGAATCGGTAGCCCGAGAGACTACGAATGGATTTTCAAGACACAGAAACCAAAAACCCGGCACGATGGCCGGGTTTTTGGTTTTTCATGGTGCGGAAGGAGGGACTTGAACCCACACGCCTAAGGCGCCAGAACCTAAATCTGGTGCGTCTACCAATTTCGCCACTTCCGCAAAGAGGGCTTGGTTTTCGTCATCAACACAACTGATAACGCCAACCTGGTAATGATGGGGTGGCTGATGGGGCTCGAACCCACGACAACAGGAATCACAATCCTGGACTCTACCAACTGAGCTACAGCCACCACAGAACTTTGTTACTACTGCGTATTACGCAGGTCTAATGGTACGCCCTACAGGATTCGAACCTGTGACCTACGGCTTAGAAGGCCGTTGCTCTATCCAACTGAGCTAAGGGCGCACTGCCTTGCAAAGCGTGGTCGGTGATAGAGGATTCGAACCTCTGACCCTCTGGTCCCAAACCAGATGCGCTACCAGACTGCGCTAATCACCGACATTGTTGTAAGCGTACCGACAACGGAGGCGAATACTACCGATTAGAGTATGAGGCGTCAAACACTTTTCCCCCCAATAGTTTCAATCGCCTACTTCTTATTCTATGCCTCTTTTCCAACCGAGCCACACTAACGATTTGGTTAAAAAAATGCGACAATGCGCGCCACGAATACGCAAGGTGAGAAGGAAGCATGTCAGCCAAAATTATCGATGGAAAGGCAATTGCGCAGTCGGTACGTCACACTGTTGCCGCCCGAGTTCAACAACGGATTGCCGCCGGATTACGAGTCCCGGGCCTCGCCGTGGTGCTGGTCGGGGAAGATCCCGCCTCTCAGGTCTATGTCGGCAGCAAACGCCGCGCCTGTGAAGAGGTCGGTTTTGAATCACGCTCTTATGACTTACCGGTCTCCACAACGCAAGAAGCCCTGCTGGCCCTGATCGATGAATTGAACCAGGATCCGGCCGTCGATGGCATTCTGGTGCAACTCCCCCTGCCCGCGCATATCGATTCCACCTTGGTGATTGAACGGATCCAGCCCGATAAGGATGTAGACGGCTTCCACCCTTATAATGTGGGCCGACTGGCGCAGCGAATTCCCGCCCTGCGTCCGTGCACCCCCAAGGGCATCATGACGCTGATCCAGCATACCGGGGTCGATACCTATGGCCTGAATGCGGTGATCGTCGGCGCTTCCAATATCGTTGGCCGCCCCATGACGCTGGAGCTGCTGCTGGCCGGTTGCACCACTATCACCACCCACCGCTTCACCAAGGATCTGGAATCCTTTGTCCGTCAGGCCGATTTGCTGGTGGTCGCCGTCGGCAAGGCCGAGTTTATCCCCGGTGAATGGATCAAGCCCGGCGCCATCGTCATCGATGTCGGTATCAACCGTCTGGCCGATGGCCGTCTGGTCGGTGATGTCGCCTATCAGGCCGCTGCCGAGCGCGCCAGCTTCATCACCCCGGTTCCCGGTGGCGTAGGCCCCATGACAGTGGCCAGCCTGATTGAAAACACCCTGGAAGCCTGCGAGCAGTACCACAGCTGACTGTCTGTGCTAGAGCCGTTCGGGTGGTGCAAAAAGGGCTGTCAATCGACAGCCCTTTTGTTTGACGATGACCACAGCCGCCCTTAGCGGCTGGCGTCTGTTTCCAGGCTTGGGGGTTGTGATCTGTGTCCCTCGGTGAGATGTAGCACATCAATCAGATCATGGGGGTTGACGCGGTAGGCCTGACCGAAGCCCTTCACATACAATCCCATCTGCGGTTGCAGGCAGAATAAGGTGAAATCTTCCATCTTGGACAAGCCTGCCACTATCTCCCCATGCCGCGCCAGCAGAGCGGCAACACCGAGCTGCCACTCTTCGCTGTCACGCTCGACGATACGAACGCTGGCATCAAAGGTCAGCCGTTGGCGCGCGTACAGTTGGCGCGCATTGGCCTCATCTTCAATCAGCATCAGTGAGACTTTAGGCACCTGCTTGAGATTGCGGGCATGGCGGGCTATGTCGGAAATCAGCACATAGTAACCCTCCTGACCCAATGCAAACGGGGCGTAACTGACATTCGGCATGCCGTCGGCATCCACGGTGGCCAGCATCAGACTACGGCACGTATCCCGAAAAGCCTGGATTTCCGGCTCCAGCCGTTGTTGTAAACGTTGCTGTTTATCTTGCATCTTCCATCACCTCAAACCGTTGTTGCTGGCAGGGAATCCAGCTGTCGCCAGTGCTGGAAGCGGGTCACCTGATCGGCCAGCAAGCGGCGATCGGCATCACGGCCGAGATAAATCTTGAAGGCACAACGCCCGGAGGCGGCGATGAACGCGAAGGCATAGCTCTCTTTGCCCATAAACGGCTTGCTCAGCAGTGCAATATGCGTGATGCCATCCAGTTTGAGATGACCATGCAACCCCTCGTCACCCATCAAGTTGTAATAACCACGAGCCGTTTTGCCGGCTGGCAGCACGCCCTTGAATTCGAAAATAGAGCCGTCGGATTCCACAATCGTGGTCAGCGCGCCCCACTGGCTCAATTGCAGCAGCAGCGCCTCGGCCTGATCGCCAGACCAGAGGGTGACCCATTCGGCAGGCAAGAGTCCGATCAGCGCACCTTCTGTCAGCCCGAGTGTTTCCGCCATCGCCATCGTCGTCTGATGGGGATCCTCGGCAATCAGGGTGGCAAGTTGTTCAGTGTGCGGCATGTGTAGCTTCCTTATGTTGTTGCATCAAAGAGGATGGAGCCCCGGTACGACCGGCCAGAGCCGTCAAGGCACCTTGCGCCATATTCACGCTCCAGAAACGCCCGGCGAGGGTCAGCTCGGCAGAATCGGCTCGCAATTCCAGAAGACCTCGTTCGGCCCAAGCCTTCAGTAAGGGGGATAACGTCTGAAACAACTCGGGCTCACCGGCACGGGTCCAGAGGTTGCCATCCAGAATGCCGCGATCAAAGGCAGCCTTGAGCAGGCCGTCCCGTGCCGCCTGAGGGGCAGGCTCCATCATCATGGCAATAGGCCATGGCGTGCGGGTAAAAGACTCCCGATAAGCGGGCAGATCCCTATGTTGCATCAAGGCCACACCATTGATGTTACCCCCAGCACCGGCCCCCAGCGGCAAGACATCGGCGCTGGTTTTAGCCAGCGCATTGTAGCGGCTGCGTTCGCGTGCATCGCGGGCCCAGTGACTCACACTCAGGCGGGTCAAACCGGCGGCTTCCAGGGTTTGCGCCCCATAGGCGTACATCCGGGCTTTCATCGGCGTCATGGCTGGAGGTGGTTGTTTGCCCTGTTCGATGAGTCGGGCCATGGGTGTGCCCTGCATCTCGATCAATTGATAGAGATCGACGCCGTGGGCGCCACTGGCCAGAAAGTCGGCGATATCCCGCTGCCAGCAGGCCTCATCCTGAAACGGTAAGCCGAACAACAGGTCAATAATGATGGGCGCGGCATCGGCAGCAGCCAGTTGCTGCAGCCTGGACATGACGGCGTCCCGCAGATCCAGGCGCTTGGCGGCACGACGGACCTGACTATCAAAACTTTGCACACCAAACGAGAAGCGGTTGAACCCACCATGCAAGGAGGCATCGAACTTGTCGTCGTTGAAGCCGTTGAGCCGCCCTTCCAGGGTCATCTCACAATCGGCGCTGAGTGGAAACAAGCGCCGGATACGTTGTCCCAACTCCTGGATTTGCCCGGCACTCATGTCGGTGGGGGTCCCCCCCCCAACATAAACCGCATCAAAAGGCGCGGCTTGTACCCAGGGTTGCCGCGCCTTGTTTTCCAACTCCTGCCACAAGCCCTGCAGGTATCCATGGATCCAGTCCGGACTTGCGGCGTATTGAAAAAACGAGCAGAAGGTACACCGCACACGACAAAAAGGAATGTGCACGTACAAGCAACGGGCGCGTCCCGGAATCGGCTCGGAAGCCAGCAACTGATCCATCCGGGCGATCTGGGCTTCCGGTGTGGTCAGCGGTCGCCCGCCGCGTCCGGCATGAGCACTACTCTTGCCTGCAAAGGCAAATTGCAACGGATCCGGGGTCCTATGACCCAGGATCGTGGCATCGAACTGTGAAATATCCATAACTAGATAGAGCCCCGGTCACCCGGGGCTCGCCTCATCAGAATTGGTAAGCAACCGAGAGCTTGCCGTTACGACCCGGAGAATAGAGCTGGTTAAACGCTGGCAGATAGTACTGATCCGTCAGGTTATCCAGCGCCAGGTTGACTCGCCAATCTTGCCAGGTGCCACTTTGCAGCTGCCAGCGCATGGACAGATCGACCAGGGTATAGCCGTCATAGCTCGCCACGTCATTGTCTTCTGGCACATGGCTTTGTGAGCCGTAGTGAGAGACTTTGGCGCCAACATCCACATCACCGGCTAGTAAGCCCTGATTGATACCGAATACCAGCTTATCCGCAGGTACACCGGACAAACCATCGCCTTGGCTCTTATCAAGACCGCGTGTCTGGCCATAGGCCAGTTGCAGGCTCAGCAGCTGCCAACTGTAGTCTGCCGCCAATTCGTAACCCTTGAGTTGTGCCGAGGAGACATTGTTGTAGCTAGTCTGGAAGATCATGTTGGCGAAATCATTGACTACTTGTTGCTCGATGTAGTTATCCACATCGTTGTCGAACCAGCTGGCCGTCAGGCCCAGACGATCCTGAGTCAACACATCGTTGAAGGTAAAGCGGGCAGAGAGCTCCTTGTTCTTGGCTGTCTCGGCTTTCAGATCCGGATTGGGCTCGAAGGTATTACAGATCGTTGGTCCCATGCAGAAGTGGGTGCCGGAGGTAAAGAGCTCTTCACTGGTCGGAGCGCGGAAGGCCTCGTCATAACGGGCACCCAGCGTCAACCAGGAGGTGGTCACCCAGGACAAGCCAACGCTCGGAGAAATATGGTCTTCGGTACGAGCGGAGTTCGCCTGCTGCTTATCTTCGGTATGGAACTGGTCGTAACGCACACCTGGCGACAGAGTCCAGTCCCGAGCCAACGGAATGTCTGCCTGCACAAAGGTGCCCCACACACGGGCACGACCATCGGCCGGGATCGGACGGCTAGTCCCTTCGCGCTGGCCATCGGTCTTGTCTGCATAAATATCGGCACCCGCCAGCACCGAGGCCCACTCCAGTTCGGCGCGATTGTTCAGATTCAGACCCAGAGTCTGATAGTTCACCTCATCCTGTTGGGCTTTGGCGATACGGTATTCATCAAATTGGGTCTGGTTGACATAGGCTGTCACCCGGGTATCCAGCAACGGGTTGTTATCTGGACGCAGGCGATAATCCAGTGTCGAGTTAAAATCACGGGTCTGTTGATCGACCAGCGGCACCGAGCTGCTAACGTCAGCCGACGGGTTACTAGGGGCGTTCTGATTCGATTCGCTATGGCGCAGTGACAGCTGGATCCGCTGCGCATCATCCGGCTCCCAACCAAACTTCCCCATCACCCCTTGCTGACGAGCCGCCGAGAGTTGCAGATCTTCACCATTCCCGAGGCGGATATTGTTGCTGTCGTTGTAATAACCATTCAGCAACCAGTCACCCTGTTCGCCGGTTCGACCATACAGAGCCGTACTGGTCAGCGACTTGTCATCCGCCGTGTGGAAGCCCTGCTTGGCATAACCACCCAGCTCCTGACCCGGCTTGAGCAGATCATCCGCATTGCGGGTATTGGTGGCCACAACCCCCCCTAATGCACCACTGCCCCACAACGAGCTACTGGGCCCCTTGACCACTTCGACCTGTTCGACCAGCTCCGGATCAACAAAATAGGTACCGCGGTGTCCGGAGTTGGTGTTCTGACGAACCCCGTCAATGACTTGCAGCACCCGATTCCCGCTCAAACCGCGAACAATCGGTTGCTGCGCACCAGGACGACTACCACCTCCGACTTCCACGTTGTTTTCATACTTGAGTGATTCAACAACAGAGTCCGGTTGACGAGCTTCGATCGCCTTCTTGGTGACGACAGCCACGGCACGTTGCTGTTGATCGGCGGGCTTTTCATCCCGGGTTGCAGTCACTACGACGGTAGAGAGTTCATCCACTTCTTCTGCGGCAATGGCACCCTGCATTCCCATCAGGCCAGCGCAAACCGCCAAGGCAACTTTTGACATATCGTTCACGTTTTGAGTCCTTTTTTATAACTATTCCAGAAACTTGCGTCAGAATAATTCGGACCAAATCTAAATGCAAACGATTCTCGTTTGATCTTTATTGAGAGCTTTTGTATAGTCGCACCATCGATTTTCCCTGGTAGCGGGGTTGGACCCATGCCGCATGGAACGGGCAAAACATCATGATGCCAACAGCAAGGATCTGGATTTCCGGAGCCATCTCAGTGGCAATTCATCTTGGCATTTTTTCACTTGTGGCCTATTCCGGTACTCAGGCCAAGGCCCAATCCGGCTCCGCCCTCGAGAACAGCCGGATCAGCGTGCGGCATGTGACCGCAGCCGCACCTGTGGTCAGACAGAACATCCCGCCCCCCGTCATAAAGGCTGCCTCGGAGCCGGTAACAACCGCTGTCTCTGTCTCCAAGAACCTGCGAGCAACCCAGCAGAACAAGCTGGCGACAACGAGTGCACGTCCACACCCGCTCAAGGTCGCCACGAGTAAGACTGTCACATCGAAAAAGCCTCCCCAACCCAGAGAGCATGGTCAACAGAAGGCGACAGCTTCGGTTCATACCATACGCCCCGCGTCGCAGCCTGCCGCCCAATCGACCCGGGTGGCAGCAGCGCCTCGCCCACAAGTAACATCGCAACCGGTATCCACGGCTCGCCAGCAACTGGCTCTAGATCCCTACTATCCAGCGCGATACCGAGGGACGCCAACTCAGCCACCATACCCCAGATTGGCGGTGCGATTAGGGCAGGAAGGGACCACGCGACTCGTGGTCGAGATCAACCCCCAGGGCGAGGTAGTCGCAATTTCACTCCATAAAAGTTCCGGTTTTGCCGTGCTCGACAAAGCCGCCATCGCGGCAGTTCAGGAATGGAAATTCATACCCCCAACCGGGGTCACAGGGACCAGCAAAGCACTGGTGCCTGTGCGGTTCAAACTGAGCTAAACCATGCTGGTTCGATTTCAGCTCATGGCATGTGATCACCCCATAGCCGGTCATTCAAACCCCGTTATTGTTCATCGAACTTATTCATCGAACCGACCTCACTCACTGGAGATGTACCCCATGAAGAGTATGAAAAATCTGTGCTTTGTTAGCTGCGCCCTATTGAGCAGCACCCTACTCAGCCCTTCCCTGCTGGCTGCCGAACGGATTGTCAGTGCCGGTGCCGGTATCAGTGAGCTGATCATCGCTCTGAACGGCAGCAAGCAACTGGTCGCCACCGACAGCACCTCCCGTCTGCCCGCAGGCCTCACCCTTCCCAATGTCGGCTATCACCGGCAGTTGGCAAGTGAAGGGATCCTCGCACTCCAGCCGACCGTACTGGTTGGAAGTGATGAAATGGGGCCCGACCATACCTTGCAACAACTGCAACAAGCGGGCGTTCGTATCGATAAACTCTCATCACGTGCTGACGTCGCGACCTTGCAGCAGAACATCCAGCACTTGGGCACTCTGCTTGATCAAGCTACGGCGGCAAAACAGTTATCCCAACAGGTGGATCAGCAGGTGACAGCACTGCACCAGCAAGCCGGACAACTCAAACAGCGCCCGCGCTTGCTCTATCTGATGATCCACCCAGGACGGCCAGCCATGGTAGCCGGTGGCAACACCCCGGCATCGACCCTCATCGAACTAGCTGGCGGCATAAATCCGGCCGCCGAGCTCGCCAATTATCAATTGCTGAACCTGGAATCCCTGTTAGCCATGAAACCTGATGCGCTGTTGGTCAGCACCCGGAGTCTGCAGCAAGACCCTCAACTACTGCAGCACGCCTTTGCGCACATCAAGGATCACCCCCATTTGCAGAACCTGCCAATCTATCCTGTTCCTGGCCAAGCCCTGATCGGCGGCATGAACCTCAGCACCGTGAATGCAGCAACCCGCTTGCAACAGGCGCTGGTCAAAGCAGAAGCCACCGCGGAGACCCACTGAGTGATGCGTCTTGGTACCGGCGCGGCCCTGACGCTTCTGATCTCGCCCTTGCTTGCGATGGCCATGCTGTCGTTGGCGACTGGGGCACTGCCATTGACCCTGGGCGATACCTGGAGCGCATTGCGGGGCCTGGGCGATCCCACCCACCAACTGGTGATTTGGCAAATTCGTTTACCACGTAGCCTGATGGCGATTGCGGTGGGGGCTCTGCTCGCCCTCACCGGCGCCATCTTGCAGGGGTTATTCCGCAATCCACTGGCAGATCCCGGCATTATTGGCGTCAGTGGTGGTGCCGCACTGGGCGCTGGATTGGCTATCGTGTTGCTACCGCAGTTGGCCATTCCATGGTTTACCCTGGGCTCGACCACACTACTGGCATTTGTCGGCGGCCTGCTCACCACCTTGCTGGTTTACCGGTTGGGCCATACCGCCTATGGCACATCGATGGCCATGATGTTATTGGCCGGTGTCGCCGTGGGTGCCATCGCTTTTTCTGTACTCGGATTGCTCAACTATGTCGCCGATGATGAACAACTGCGGGATCTCTCCTTGTGGCAGATGGGTTCCCTCGCGGGCGCCAGCTGGCCTCGGGTCACGCTGTCCCTGCTGGCCACTCTCCTGCTCTGGGGCTGGAGCCAGCATCAGGCCAGGGCGCTGAATGCCTTGCTGTTAGGGGAATCGGAAGCCCGGCATCTGGGCGTAGCGGTGGAACAACTGAAACGGCGCGCCATTCTGGCGTGTGCTCTGGGCGTCGGCATTGCCGTGGCGGCCGCCGGTATGATCGGGTTTGTCGGTCTCATGGTTCCGCATTTGATACGGATGATCACCGGGCCAGATTACCGGCGCTTGCTGCCACTGAGCGCACTGGGAGGTGCCCTATTGCTGTTACTGGCCGATCTGCTGGCGCGCAGTCTGGTGCCTCCCGCTGAAATTCCGGTAGGCCTCATCACCGCCCTGCTCGGTGCGCCATTTTTCCTCTGGCTACTCAAGCAACGTCAGGAGGCGCGAGGATGATACCGCTGTCGATTGTCGATCTGCAGGTGCAGTTAGGACGCCGTCCGCTATTTGAGCATCTGTCACTGGAGCTGGAGTCCGGTAAATTGACCGTCCTGCTGGGCCCCAATGGCTGTGGCAAATCCACCCTGTTACGGACCATCTGTCATGACATCCCCTATCAAGGCGAGATCCGGCTGTTTGACCAGCCTCGGCAGCACTGGCACGCCCATGCATTGGCACGCAGGATGGTGGTACTGCCTCAAAGTTCGATGCTGGGTTTTGATTTTCGCGCGCGTGAGGTGGTCGAGTTAGGGCGCTACCCCTGGAGTTGTAGCCGCAACGAGAATCTAGGTCGCATCCAGAGCAGCATGCAGTCACTGGATGTCTGGTCGTTACGGGATGCGCCCTACCAGCAGTTGTCCGGCGGCGAAAAGCAGCGGGTGCATTTTGCCCGGGTGTTGGCGCAACTGGACCCTGATCAACCCGGATTATTACTGCTGGATGAGCCCACCTCGGCACTGGATCCGGGCCACCAGCATCAGACCCTACAATTGGCACAGGCCCAGGCCCGGGCGGGTCACTCGGTGCTGATCGTGCTCCATGATCTGAATCTGGCTAGCCGTTACGCGGATCGACTGCTGCTGATGCAAGAGGGCAAGATAGTGGCCGACGGCGCCCCGGCAAGCACCTTGACAGCCCGCAACCTGCATCAGCTCTACGGCGTAGGGCCCGAGCTATGGCTGCATCCGACCCACGGTCGGCCTGTGGTGATCTGAACCTGCCCGTTATTCCATGAGTCTGTGCGTCAATCCGCTCGCAGCGGATCGCCAAATCTGCAGCTTAAATGGCATAAAAAAAACAACGCCCTCCAATGGAGAGCGTTGTTTCGAGTCATCAGCAACTAAGCGGTGCGATCCGCTTATGCCAGCTCGATCACATCGAAGTTGACCTCGGTGGCGACGTCAGCGTCGTAGTCCACGCCCGCCCAGCCGAAGCCGAACAGCTTGAGGAACTCATCCTTGTAGCCTTGGTAATCGGTCAATTGGGAGAGATTCTCGCTGGTGATTTGCGGCCACAGATCGCGACAGGCTTGTTGCACGTCATCACGCAGCTCCCAGTCATCCATACGAATGCGACCCTTCTCATCGGTCGGGGTCGGCTCGCCTGAGTAGAGGCGGGTCCAGAACAGACGCTGGATCTGCTCCAGGCAACCTTCGTGCAGGCCCATCTGCTTCATGATCTGGAACGACATGGAAATATACAGCGGCATCACCGGGATAGCGGCCGAAGCCTGAGTGACCACCGACTTGAGTACACCCACGTAAGCACTGCCACCATGGCTCGCCAGTTTGGCGCTGATGGCTGCGCTGGCGCGGTCCAGATCTTCCTTGGCGCGGCCCAAGGTGCCATGCCAGTAGATCGGCCAGGTCAGATCGGTACCGATGTAGCTATAGGCCACACTCTTGGCGCCATCGGCCAGTACACCAGCCGCTTCCAGAGCATTGATCCACAGCTCCCAATCTTCGCCGCCCATCACCTTGATGGTGCTGGCAATCTCTTCGTCCGTCGCAGGTTCGACTTCGGCTTCGACGATGACATCTTTATTGGTGTCGATGGCCGTGGTCTTGTAGACCTCGCCAATCGGCTTCAGTGCCGAGCGGATCACTTCGCCGGTATCTGGCAGCTTGCGCACCGGCGAGGCCAGTGAATAGACCACCAGATCGATTTGACCCAGATCCTGTTTAATCAGCTCGATAACCTGATCGCGGCAGGCATGAGAGAAAGCATCGCCGTTGACGCTCTTGGCATACAGACCGGCTTCTTTCGCGGCCTTGTCGAAAGCGGCTGAGTTGTACCAACCCGCACTGCCGGTCTTCTTGTCAGTACCCGGCTTTTCGAAGAACACACCGATGGTTGCGGCATCAGAGCCAAACGCCGCGGCGATGCGTGACGACAGGCCGTAGCCGGTAGAGGCGCCGATCACCAGCACGCGCTTGGGACCCTGTTCCAGTTTGCCTTTGCTCTTGATATAGGCGATCTGTTGGCGAACATTGGCTTCACAGCCAGCCGGATGAGTGGTGGTGCAGATAAAGCCACGTACCTTAGGGGTAATGATCATGGTCGGTTCTCTAGTCAGTCGGTTTTGGAAAATCGAAGCAAATGATACACGATTGAAACGAGTTTGGGATGTCGGATGAGCTGACGACACAGTTGCGACCACAGTAAAGCAGAGGAAGAGTGATGGCTATCCACCCGACAGATATCAATGCGAGTGGTTTTTAACCTGTGGCCATAATCGTGACATCTCGGACTGGCAGATGTTCATATAGCCGCCATTGCCCCCAACCTGTCGATAACCCTGCTGCAGTTGTTGGCGTTGCGCCGTGGGCAATGATTCGGCAATCGCCAGATAGTAGGGTAGAGGGGCCGCACGGTAACTGATGCGCAATGTTTCCGGTGCAAGACGTAAGTGGCTAAGTGCCACCTGATAGAGTCGATCCGGAACTAACACGCCGTCGATACGTCCGCTTTGCAGCAAACGGACCCCTTGCTCAATCGTGCGGATTGGCACCAGATCGACGGATAAAGAGCCAAGCTGCTGACACAGAGCCCAGCAAGAGTTCACCGCAACACCGATGCGTTTGCCTTGTAAAAATGCCAGATCGGATTGCTCCGGAATATCCTGAGTCACGACCTGATCCTGCATATAAAAAATGGGCCCCCAATAATGATATCCCTCCGAGGGCGGTAATTGACCCGGGTGTGTCGCAGGAATAATCATCAGGTCAGTCTCTTGGCGTTTGAATTTCAGGATCAGCCGACTAACCGGGTAGCTCCGCACCGACACCGAGAGTCCGCTGCTACGGGCAAGGGCACGAAAATAGGCAGGATCTCACCCTGCCAGCCCCTCAGAGCGGAGTTCGGAAAAGGGCGCTTCATCCAGTACCGACACCGAAAGCGACGCTGGAGTCGTCTCCACCTCTCGAGCGGCTACACCCGTAAGCGGAAGCAGTAACAAAAAGGCGAAGAGAATATCCATGACGACGACTCATTAGTAGACTTGGAACAAGTGTAGTTCAGCCAGTCGTCCCTTCTGAGAAACGGATATTGCCATTGTTTATCCTCAGACCCTATCAGCAACAAGCCGTGGATGCGGTCATTCATCATTTTCGGCGCCGTGGTGAGCCCGCCGTGCTGGTACTTCCCACCGGAGCGGGCAAGAGTCTGGTCATCGCCGAATTGGCGCGCAAGGCCAAGGGCCGGGTGCTGGTGCTGGCCCATGTCAAAGAGTTGGTAGCGCAAAATCATGGCAAGTATCAAGCATTGGGCCTGCAGGAGGGATTGCAGGCCGATCTCTTCTCCGCCGGATTAGGCCAGAAGGAGAACCTGCGCCGCGTGGTCTTCGGCTCCATCCAGTCGGTCGCCCGCAATCTGCCACGCTTTAGCGAGCCGGTATCCCTGGTGATCATCGATGAGTGTCACCGGGTCGGGGAGGAAGAGGATAGCCAATACCATCAGCTGATCGGCCATCTTAAGAGCCACAATCCGGCACTGAAGATCCTCGGTCTCACCGCCACCCCCTATCGACTCGGCCTGGGCTACATCTACAACTACCACTACCGCGGTATGGTCCGGACCACGGAGCCACGATTCTTTGCCGACTGCATCTTCGAGCTGCCGCTCCGGCAGATGATCAAGCAGGGCTATCTGACCCCGCCCCGACTCATCGACGCACCCGCCGTCCACTATGACTTCAGCCGGTTGTTGCCTCGGGAAAACGGTCTGTTCAGCGATGCCGATATCGAACGCGAACTCAAACGCCAGACCCGGGTTACGCCACATATTGTTCGCCAAATCATCGAGTACGCCCAGGATCGGCAAGGCGTCATGATCTTCGCCGCCACGGTCGAGCACGCACGCGAAGTCACCGGCTTGTTGCCGGATGGCACGGCTGCTCTCATCACCGGTGAAACCCCGTTACCGGAGCGGGATCGGCTGATCGACGCCTTCAAGGCACGAACACTCAAGTTCCTGGTGAATGTGGCCGTGCTGACCACGGGATTTGATGCCCCCCATGTCGATCTCATCGTCGTGCTGCGACCGACTGAATCCCTCTCCTTGTATCAGCAGATCATCGGCCGTGGATTACGGCTGGCCGAGCAGAAACAGGAGTGCCTGATCCTGGATTATGCCGGCAATGCCTATGACTTGTTTGCTCCGGAAATTGGCGAGCCGAAACCGGCAGCGGATACGGTTCCGGTGCAGGTGCTTTGTCCGGCCTGTGGCTTCGCCAATCAGTTTTGGGGTCGATTGGGAACCAATGGTGAGGTGATTGAACATTTTGGCCGTCAATGTCACGGTTTTTTTGAAGATGAAGGTGGACATCGAGAATTTTGCGATTATCGTTTCCGGGCTAAAATTTGCGGCCACTGTGGTGCAGCCAACGATATCGCTGCCCGACGCTGCCACAGCTGCGATGCCTTGCTGCACGATGCCGATGATCAGCTCAAGGCGGCATTGGCGCTCAAGGACGCCAAAGTCATCCGCTGCGCTGGCATGAGCTTGCAAGCCAGTCGTAAACAGGGCCGCGAGCAACTGCTCGTCATCTATCACGATGAAGACGGCGCCGAGCTCAGCGAACGATTCAGTTTTGATAGTGCCGGCAGCCTGCAACGGCTGAACCAGCAGTTGATTGCGCGCCATTGGCGCGCACCGGGGTTACAACCCCAGCTCCAGACTCTCGCCAGCGTGCTCGAAGCCGAGCCGCTGTTGCGCCATCCAGATTTCGTCATTGCCCGCAAGCAGGGGCATATCTGGCGCATCACCGAGAAAATTTTTGATTATCAGGGCCGCTTTCGTACTGCTTACGCCCTGTAACCGAGGTTCTACCATGAAGTTGTTGATGTCATTACTACGCCCTGCCCTGTTGGCGGCAACCCTATTCGGCGCCCTGTCGGCGCAAGCGGCGATCCCGGTTCCAGACGGTGCCCGGGTTGCGGTGGCTTACAAAACGCCGGGACAAGCCTCGATCCAGGGCGTACATACCGATGCCTTTATGATCCCCGCCTCGACGCAAAAAGTGTTGACCGCCACGGCGGCTGCGCTCTACCTGGGACTGGATTGGCAATTCAAGACCCGCCTGCTGGCCGAAAATGGCGCCATGGCGCAAGCCAAGGCCAATGGCGGAGTACTGCAGGGTAATCTGGTGCTGGAGTTCAACGGTGCCCCGGATCTGACCCGCCAGGCACTGATCAACTTGCTGGCCTATGTCCGCCAGCAAGGCGTCACCCAAATCAATGGCGATATTCTGCTGGATGTCAGCAACTACGCCGGTTATGACCGCGGCAATGGTTGGTCATGGAATGATCTGCCGGTCTGCTTCACGGCTCCGGCCTCGGCGGTCATCATCGATCGCAACTGTGTCTATGCCCAACTGCAGGCCGATCAAGTCGGGCAAGTTGCTCAACCGATGATCAAGACCGGCCAACCCATCACCATCACCAGTGAAGCGCAGGTCGTCACGCTCAATGACTACTACTCGGGCTGCGAGCTGGAGGTCAATCTCGACTCTGGCAACAACTACCATCTGACCGGCTGCATTCCGGCACAAAAAAATAAACCCTGGCCTCTCTCCTTTGCGGTGCAGGATCCGACGGTCTGGGGCATCAGTATCACCGATTGGGCCGCCAAACGGGCTGGCTTAACCCTGACTGGAACCGTGCATTCGGTGCGCAAGACGCCACCCAATCTGGTCGAGCTGGCCCATGTGCCATCAGCCCCGCTGAGTAAGTTACTGGATCGGATGCTGAAAAAATCGGACAACCTGATTGCCGACAGCATTGCCCGCGCCTTGGGTCATCTCTATTTCAAACGCCCGGCCAGCTACGCCAGTGGCGCCGATGCCATACGCGAAATTCTGCGCACCAAAGCCGGGATCGATCTGGGCTCGGCGCTGCTGGCCGATGGCTCGGGTCTCTCGGCCCACAACCTCATCAAAGCCAGCCAGATGCTGGAGGTGCTGGATTTCATCGCCCGCAACAATGAGCAGTTGCAGCTCATCGAGAAGTTGCCGGTTGCCGGGATGAGCGGAACTTTGGGCTCGCGCGGCAGCGTGCAGATGCCACCGCTGGTGAAGAATGTGACCGCCAAAACCGGCACCTTGCAGAATGTCTCCAATCTGGCCGGGTTTATGACCACAGCCTCCGGGCAACGCAAAGCCTTCGTGGTGATGGTCAACGGCTTGACGTTTCCGCCCAAGGTGCGCCAGGCCTTGAAAGCTCACCGCATCGCCTCACCCCATTACAAGTTCGAACGTGCCGTGCTGGAGCAGATTTATCGCGAGCAGCCGCTGCAGATCACCGATTAGCACAGACTAAACTGGGCTCTTCACCGGTTCGCGGTGGAGAGCCAGCCCCGTAACACCACACCTGCTGCACACCTTTCCAGCCACTGATGACCGTTTTTGTCCCGCCATGAGGCCCAACGGCTGGATCCTGCCTCGACAATTGCACCAATTCGGCAATAGAGGATCCCGCCATTGCTGGGCTCCCAGCCAGTACAGGTCACGCACCTGAATTGCCGCAGCAGCACATACATCTATAGTCACAAATAAATGCAGTCATATATTTGTTATAAAGACAATTTAGTCGCCACTCACACTGAAAAAATATCCGGATCCATGGTTGTCACACAGGCCATGAGGGGGAAGAATAGATGCCCTTGGAGACGATTGGAGTATGTCTCCTCCGGTATTGCAGAGGCACAGATGTATTCGATTGATAAAGCACACAAACTGGACAATGTCTGTTATGACATTCGCGGCCCAGTGCATAAAGAAGCTCGCCGTCTGGAAGACGAAGGGCACCGCATTCTGAAACTCAACATCGGTAATCCCGCCCCCTTTGGTTTTGATGCCCCGGAAGAGGTGATCAAGGATGTGATCGTCAACATCGCCCAGGGCCAAGGGTACTGTGATTCCAAGGGGCTCTTCGCGGCCCGCAAGGCAATTGCCCAGCACTACCAGCAAAAGGGGCTGCGCAAGGCCGATGTGGATGATATCTACATTGGCAATGGTGCCTCCGAGCTGATCGTGATGGCCATGCAAGCCCTGCTGAACAATGGCGACGAGATGCTGGTTCCGGCCCCGGACTACCCCTTGTGGACCGCCGCCGTCACCCTCTCCGGCGGTCATCCGGTGCACTATATGTGCGACGAGCAGGCCGAGTGGTATCCGGATATCGACGATATCAAGAAGAAGATCACCCCCAAGACCCGGGGTATTGTGCTCATCAACCCCAACAATCCGACCGGCGCCGTGTACAGCACCGAGTTCCTGCTGGAAGTGATTGAGGTTGCGCGCCAGAACAAGCTGATCATTTTCGCCGACGAAATTTACGACAAGATCATCTATGACGACATCGCCCATCACAGTATCTGCACCCTGTGTGACGATGTGCTGGTGGTGACCTTCAACGGCTTGTCCAAGGCTTATCGGGCCTGTGGTTTCCGTCAAGGCTGGATGCTGGTCAGCGGGCCGAAGCAACATGCCCGTGGCTATATCGATGGTCTGGAGATGCTGGCCTCCATGCGCTTGTGTGCCAACGTGCCGATGCAGTTTGCCATCCAGACCGCGCTCGGTGGCTACCAGAGCATCAATGAATTGATCCTGCCGGGCGGCCGCTTGCGCAAACAGCGCGATCTGGCCTGGGAGCTGATCAACCAGATCCCCGGCGTCTCCTGCGTCAAGCCCAAGGGGGCGCTCTACATGTTCCCGCGGCTGGATCCCAAGGTCTACCCGATCAAGGATGACCAGAAGCTGGTGTTTGATCTGCTGCAGCAAGAGAAGCTGTTAGTCGTTCAGGGCACAGGGTTTAACTGGCCCTCTCCCGACCACTTCCGACTGGTGTTCTTGCCCCAGGAAGAGATATTACAAGACGCCATCGGCCGTCTGGCCCGCTTCCTCAAGACCTACCATCAGTAGGTAGTTGCGAAACCACCGGGGCGAGCGATTTGCTGGCCCCGGTTTTTTTTGCTCGCTGCAGATGATACTGTGGCGCCACAGCTTTCCATGCCGAGAATCTCATGTCCTATCAACGCCTTCTGCTCCTCCCCTGTTGCGCCCTGCTGTTAACCGCTTGCGGCGAACCCAGCGAGGCCGATCTGAAAGCCGCCGTAGAAAAGAGCCTGCTCCAGGCCAACCAAGTCACCAGCCTGGTGCTGGGCGATAAAGGCAAGATTGAGGTCGTGGCCGTGCATAAACTCGGATGCGACAAAAAAGATGGTGCCTATGCCTGCACCATTCAGGTCGAAACCAAGTTGCCCGTGGTCGGCAGCCAGCGTAAAACCCAGCAAGTGATCATTGCCGATGGCCCCGAAGGCTGGGTCTTGGTCGAATAACGAGTGTTGGATGGGGCTGATCATCACCCCCTATCCCTGTCTTCAGGAGTCTTGATGCCGGTTTCCAGTCACTTTTTTGCCCAACTCTCGCGGATGCGGCTGATTTACCGTTGGCCCCTGATGCGCAGCGTGCAGCCGGAAAATATCAGTGAGCACAGTCTGCAAGTTGCCATGGTGGCCCATGCGCTGGCCCTGATTGAAAACCGCAAATTTGGCGGCCAGCTCAATCCGGATCGCATCGCGGTATTGGCCCTGTATCACGATGCCACCGAGATCCTGACCGGCGACCTGCCCACCCCCATCAAGTACCACAATCCGGCGATTGCCGCCGAGTACAAGAAGATTGAGAAGCTGGCTGAGCAACGTCTGCTCCATATGTTGCCCGCTGAATTTATCGATGATTTCCGACCGCTACTGGATTCGGATCAACAGGACCCACGCCAATACACGCTGGTGAAGGCCGCCGATACCCTGTGTGCCTATAGCAAGTGCCTCGAAGAGCTGGCGGCCGGTAACCACGAATTCGAAGTCGCCAAACGACGGTTGGAGAAAATGCTGGAACAACGCATGACCCCGACGGTGCGGTATTTTCTGGATACCTTTATGCCCAGCTTTTCCCTCACCCTGGACGACATGAGTCAGGACCAGGAGGAGTAACCCGCTCCGTCATGGGGCTCAAGATCCAGCAGTGATGCCGAGCCCCAGATCAGCCCATCTGCACCATTTGAGTCAGATTTCATCAAACTGTCATAAAAACGCCGCATCCTAGCGCCATAGACTCGGACCGTACCGGGTTATCTCTCTGGCAAGGATGCTATGCGAACCATCAGACACTATTGGCCCTTCATTGTTGCTGTCAGCCTGCTGTTGGTCTTATTCGTGGCATTTACCCTGCAGAGCGGATCCCGCTACGAAGCACAACGCCAGGACTGGCTCGAGCGGCTGAATCAAACGCCGGGTATGGGAGCCACCTGGTTTAGCTATGACGAGGGGCTATTCCGCCACAGCGGCGAACTGCACCTGAGCCTGGTGGATCCGGTCAGCCTACTCACGGCTCTTGGCCTACCCGCGCAAACGGGGCTCAGCCAGCAGTTGGCCGGGATGGGACCGCTGGAGCTCTATATCCGCATCGATAGCTGGATGCTGCCGGGTTATGTCCGCAGTGAAGGGCGACTGGTCAGCAACCGGGGCACTCTCGCCACCCTGCTGGAAAACGGCCAGCTACAGCTCGGCGAACCCACCCTGCACTGGCAGGCGCGCGGCTGGAGTGAGCAGATGACCTCACAACTGGATGCCGACGGCATCACGCTGCAGCTGAGCGACAGTCGCATTCACCTGGATCCGCTGACGATCACCATGACCCAACAGCCCGACCAGCGTATCCAACTGCAGTGGCTGCTGAACGGCGTCAACCTGACCCAGGGTGACAACGACCTAGCCCTTAGCGGCGTGCAGGGTCAACTCACCCTGCAGCCCTCCCATGATTTCTGGTTAATTCACGATGTGAACCTTCAGGTCGCCGAAGCCAGCTATCGTGCAGGAGACCAACCCCCCCTGGATCTGACCGCCGCCCCCCTCAAGGGCAGCGTCAAAGAAAACCGCCAGGGACTGCTCTCGCTGGTGGATATGCATTGGCAGGGAGCTGTGGCATTGCTCGGCATCAATCACCACGCCTCTCGCCATGAGCTGGAAGATCTCGCCTTCGGCGTGGGGCTCTCCGGCATCGATCAGCAAGGCTACAAGTCGCTGGTGATGAGCGCTGCCACCAACTTCAGCGATAAGCCCTCCTGGCTTGCGGCCCTGAATCGGGTCACCCGCTCCGGTTTTCACCTGCATCTGGAGCCCTTCACGCTACGCCTGCAGCAGGGGCACTTTCAGGCTGATGGCGAGGTCACCTCCCGCCCCTTCGACATGGCGCAACTCAATGGTCTCGCTTCGTTCCGCTCCCTGTTGCAGGGTGCCCTGAGTGTGGAGGCCGATCAGGCGTTGGCACCACTGTTTGTCGAGGATGAGAGCCTGTTGCTCAGTATGCAGCAGGCCGGTTTCATCGCCCGCAATAGCCAGGGCCAGCTCAATACCCGCCTGCGCATGGTCAACGGCAAACTCTCGGCCAACGGCTACAAGCTACCTTGGTAATAACCCAGCGGCGGGGATAGAGCAACGTCAGAAACTGACTCAAACGCGTCATTGTTGTTCACCAAAGCGGTGCAGTGGCCGGGTTTGATAGCAGAAACGCCATCCGGACGCCTGGTAGACGCCACCATAAGGTCCGATAAGACCTGCATTCCTCGCGGCTTGCTAAAAATTTTAAGCCTATCAACCAAGTTGGTATGCCATTTGAATGATGAATATCAGAGAGATCGAGTAAGCAGGATTGCAAACAAGCTTCGAACAAATCTGATTTTGCATCCAGATGACCAAAGGTCATGATGGTGTCATATAGGAATGACAATCTGTGCATAGCTAAATATTAAACAAAATAATGTTGAGGAGAGCACCTATGAATATCACCCACGATGATAGCAACTGGGGATTAGCCACCGTCTGGATCGTCGGTATTGCCATCGGCGGTTCGATTGAAATTGCGATCCAACTGCTGAGTCAAAGCCTGACGCTTTGGTTGTAGTCCGCTAGCCTGCCCGGCGAACGATGCGATACCACGTTGATGCAATACCACTTTGTTGTGCCACTTGAGTAACAGATTTACCCCTTCATGTTTTGCTCAACCGGTTTACGGCCTGTAAACCGGTTTCTTTTGATCGCGATAAACGGAACCGCCATAAACAGCATAACGAACATGCAACATTTAAATAATGCACGGACTTCATCATATAAATACATATATAAAGCAATGTTAAACCCAATTAAAGCATAGAGGGAAAATCCATTCTTCATTATAAATACCCTGCATTAACCCCTCATGTAATTTATATCGATGCCAACAAAATGATGGCATTAACGTAAAATGAATACGGCAGATAAGATATAAAAATAATCAACCAAATCAGAGACCAAGAGATAATTTCACGCCATTCTGTAACTCATCTCACACTTATATACAGGGACTGGAATAAAAACGGTCAGTACGGACTAGACTTGACTAGCCTGTTAATTTGCTGACAGATAATGAATATCTCACTGAAGGAAACGGTCATGACAATCAGAAATAATATCCTGTTTATTGCGGCGCTGTTATTTAGCTTATGCGCCAACAGCGCAGTTGAACTCAATAAGGATCCACTCTTTATTAATCTGACATCCAATGAGAGCCATAGGGCGACGATGGCGATCGGTTTTGGTAACAACCAACTCCTTAAAGGACATCCACTGGTAGTATTTCTCAATGACAAGGGGGTCTTACTGGCTTCTGCAAAAAACAGCTCGAAGTTTACAACCCAACAACAATTAATTCAGGATATTATTAAAAGCGGCGGCACTGTGTATGCCTGCCCATCCTGTATAAAACATTATGGCGTGAATGAAGCTGATTTAATTCCAGGCGTTAAAATTAGTAATCCGGATCTGACCGAAGCGGCATTATTTGCCGACGATGTCCGAACACTCTCCTGGTAATAAGCCTCTTGTTTGCCAAGGCTTGGCATCAGACCCGGACTTGCCGTGCGCAACGTCCCTTGATGCCAGACCTTGGGGCTTGCCGAGTCCCCTGAGCGCCACTCATCCGAGCCCACGTTCAGTCCCCTGCACCCTCATGACGCTGCGATAACCGGCCAATAAAAATTTGTTTTAGATCAATGAGCAAGCCGTATTGAGTGTCTTGTCATCTTGCTGTCATCCAGAGCTTTTAGCGTCCAGAGATACTTGCACTCACCTGTTGCCGCCTTCTATGCCAACTCTGGATTCCATCCTGGCGAATGCCGATATCCACACCCTGTTTCAACCGATCATGGATGCCCATCAGCATACCGTTCTTGGCCATGAGGCGTTAAGCCGGGGGCCAGAGCACAGCCCCTACCACAGTGCGGCCGCCCTGTTTAATCTGGCGAAAACCTGCCAGCGCAGTGTCGAGCTGGAACAGCTGTGTCTGGAGTTAGCTATCAGCCAGTTCATGGCTCTGCAGTTGGAAGGCCGACTGTTTGTCAATTTGTCCGCCGCCGCAGTGTTGGCCCTGGACGTGTCAAAACTGGTCAGCCAGCTGGCATACCAGGGTTTAGCCAGCGAACGACTGGTCATCGAGCTGACCGAGCAATACCAGAACGATGTGGAGAGCCTGCGCAGCGTTGCTGCGTCGTTACGTGAGGCCGGGATTGCTCTGGCGCTGGATGATCTGGGAGCCGCGTTCTCCGGTCTGCGGCGCTGGCTGGATCTAACGCCGGAATTTATCAAACTGGATCGCTATTTCATTCAAAGCCTGCACGAGGATCCGGTACGTCGCCTGTTTGTCGCCAGCCTGCTGGAGCTGGCGAACCAGCTGAATACCGCGTTTATTGTGGAAGGCGTCGAAACCCTCCAGGAGTGGCATGCGCTGCAACAACTGGGTATTCGCTATTACCAGGGCTATCTGTTGGGGCGGCCGCAACCGGTGCCCGCCCCCGTAGCATGGCCGCCGATACTCGCCACCGGAACGGGCCATGAGCAGCAAACGCCGATGCGCGAGCTGGTGCATCCCATGCCTACCCTCACGCCGGAGCGGCCCTGCCAGGAGGTGTTCGAGCTGTTTCATCAGGATGAACAGTTGCATTGTCTGCCGGTGATCACCCCACAAGGCAAAGCCATCGGCATCATTCGCCGCAATCGCTTGCTGGCCCATTTTGCCGAGCGGTTTGGCCACTCCCTGTATGCCAAGCGCCCGGTGCGCAGCCTGATGGATCATCAACCGATCCAGGTAGATGCCGGGCTCGATGTGCTGCAGGTCAGCCAGCATCTGATTGAACACAACAGCGACGAGATGGATGCCTGGTTTATCATCTGCGAGGAGGGCCGTTATCTGGGCATGGGCAGTGTGCGCGAGCTGATGCGCCGCCTGACCCATTACCAACTGCAGATGGCCCGGCACGCCAATCCCCTGACCTTGCTGCCGGGGAATGTACCCATCCAGCAGGCCCTGGAGCGGGCAATTGCGATGCAGGAGCGCTTCCATCTGGCCTACTGCGATTTGAACTTCTTCAAGCCCTATAACGACGTCTATGGTTATGACCGCGGCGATCAGCTCATCACCCTGGTTGCCACCTTGCTGCGCAAACACCTCGGCCAACGACATAACTTTATCGGCCATCTGGGCGGGGACGACTTTATTCTGCTACTGCGTCATCCGGGGTGGGAGCAGCACATAGTGGCGATGCAGGCCGAACTCCGGCAAGTGCGGCAACACTATTATCGGGATGAGGATTGGCGTGCTGGCGGCATCCAGAGCCTGGATCGTGATGGCCAACCCCGGTTTTTCCCACTGCTGGAGCTGGCGATAGGTCTGGTTGGCTGGCAACCCGGATGCGGTGTCACGGCGACACAACTCAGTGAACAACTGACCCAGGCCAAGAAAGCAGCCAAGCAGTTGAGCGGTGAAGACTATTGGCTGGAAACCGGAGGTCGGGTTGCCTGTTGAACCTCGACCTTGGCGCCTGCATCGCGCAGCATCTGGATCAGTCGCGGCTGCTGTTCGCGCGCCAGGCGTTGACCGATACGGATCATCTCCTCGCGCAGGAGCGGTGTATAACGAACGTACTTCTGCCCGCTCGGGGTGCGGAAGAACAGCACCATATCCCGGATCTCCGGGCCACTGAAGTGACTGTGATAGCTCTGCGCCAGCTCGGCACGCATCCGCTCCCAGGTCAGATACTCTTTGGCCCAACGCTGGACAACGCCCTGATAGCGGGCCATGGCCGGTTGCTTGCGGATCATCTCGCCCAGCACCTGATGGCTCAGCTGCTGGTACTGGGCCTTGCCACCAATCAGATCCGCCAATTCCAGCGCCGGATCGCTCTCCTGCGCCGCCAGCGGCAAGCAGACCAGACATAACCACAACCAACGCCAAGCTCCGACTCTCATGTTTCCACCTGAATACTTTAGTTTTGCGGTAGGTTAGACATGAAAAAGACCTGGCACAAGCCAGGTCTCCTATTTATCCCATCTGCATCATGGCTTAGCGACCTGCTTTGCCGCCGGGCGCCGCTTTGCGTCCCTCGCTGCGGGCAGGCTTGCCACCCAATCGTTCCGGCGAGGCGCCTTTCCCCGATGGCCCCGGCTTGCCGCCCGATCGCTCCGCCGATGCACCAGGCTTGCTCGGTTTGCCAGGCGCGCTCGAAGGTTTCCCGGCAGCCGTGGCTGACTTACTCCCTGCAGTTGCCGGTTTGGCGGCATACCCTGAAGTCGATGCTCCCGTCTGTCGCGCCCCGCTCGCCTGCGACTTGCTGCCTTGGGACTTGCCGCCCTGAGGCTGGGACTGGGAATAGGGCTGGCGCTGGCGGACGATATCGGTGTGCCGGGTCAGGGCCACGCGGCTATTCCCCGCGCCTGCGGGCCGCTCATCGCGGCCTGCGGGTGGCACCAGATGCTGCGGCCCCATACCGATCAGGCGACTGAGCCCCATCTCCTGCAACGCTTGACGGATCATCGGCCAACCGGCCGGATCATGGTAACGCAGGATCGCCTTATGCAACCGACGGCGACGCTCGCCCTTGGCGACAAACACGGCTTCCGATTTGTAGGTGACTTTGTGCAGCGGATCCACTTCCGAGTAGTACATGGTGGTAGCCGTCGCCAACGGAGACGGATAGAAGTTCTGCACCTGATCCAGCTTGAAATCATTGGCCTTGAGCCACAATGCCAGATTGACCATGTCCTCATCCCGAGTACCCGGGTGGGCCGAGATAAAGTAGGGGATCAGGTACTGTTGCTTGCCTGCCTCGCGAGAATACTGCTCGAACAACTCCTTGAAGCGGTGATAGCTGCCCATCCCCGGCTTCATCATCATCGCCAGCGGCCCCTCTTCGGTGTGCTCCGGGGCAATCTTCAGGTAGCCGCCGACATGGTGCTTGACCAGCTCCTTGATATAGCGGGGATCCTCCACCGCCAGATCGTAACGCACCCCGGAGGCAATCAGGATCTTCTTGATGCCTTTGAGATCCCGGGCCTTGCGATACAGGCTGATGGTCGGCGCGTGGTCGGTGTCCATATGGTGACAGATGGTCGGGTAGACACAGGAGGCGCGACGGCAAGTGGATTCCGCTTTCGGGCTCTTGCAGCGCAGCCGATACATATTGGCAGTCGGCCCACCCAAGTCGGAGATCACCCCGGTAAAGCCCGGTACCTTGTCGCGGATCTCCTCGATTTCGCGCAGGATGGACTCTTCGGAGCGACTCTGGATGATGCGGCCCTCGTGCTCGGTGATCGAGCAGAAGGTACAACCACCAAAGCAGCCGCGCATGATGTTGACCGAGGTCTTGATCATCTCATAAGCCGGGATCTTGGCCTTGCCATAGGCCGGGTGCGGAACCCGTTTGTAGGGCAACGCAAAGACGCCGTCCATCTCCTCGGTGGTCAAAGGGATCGCTGGCGGATTCACCCACAGGTAGCGATCGCCATGTTTTTGCATCAGGGCCCGAGCGCAGCCGGGATTGGTTTCCTGATGCAATACCCGGGAGGTATGGGCGTACAACACCTTGTCGGCTTTGACCTTCTCGTAGGACGGCAGCAGCACGTAGGTCTGCTCCCAGGGTTTGGGACGCGCCGGTTGCACCAGGATCGCCTTGGGCTCAGGCTCGGAGGCCGGCTCCGGCGCACAAGGTGCCCCCTCCATATAGGGATTGAGGATCGGATCTATCTTGCCGAGCTTATCCAGACGGGTGGAGTCCACGCCGCGCCACTCCGGCAAGGCCTCGCGGCGGATCACGGCCGTGCCGCGGATATCCTGCATCTGAGCGACGGTATCGCCACGCGCGAAACGATGGGCGATCTCGACCAGGGGTCGTTCGGCATTACCGAACACTAGCAGGTCGGCCTTGGCATCAAACAGCACCGAGCGGCGGATGGTTTCGGACCAGTAGTCGTAATGGGCAATCCGCCGCAACGAGGCCTCGATACCGCCAATCACCACCGGGACCTCTTTATAGGCCTCCTTACAGCGCTGGGAATAGACCAGCACCGCCCGATCTGGACGCTTGCCGCCCTCGTTCCCCGGGGTATAAGCATCGTCATGCCGCAACTTTTTGTCCGAGGTGTAGCGGTTGATCATCGAGTCCATATTGCCTGCCGAAACCCCGAAAAACAGGTTCGGCTTGCCGAGCACCATAAACGGCTCTTTGCTGCTCCAGTCCGGCTGGGCAATGATGCCGACCCGAAAACCTTGCGCCTCGAGAAAACGACCAATCACCGCCATGCCGAAGCTGGGGTGATCCACATAGGCATCGCCGCTGATGATGATGATGTCGCAGCTATCCCAGCCCAGCTTATCCATCTCGGCACGGGACATAGGTAAAAACGGTGCCGGACCCAGGCACTCAGCCCAATATTTGGGATAGGAAAAAAGAGAAATATCTGGCTGCTGCATACCACGGGGCCTGAGGCTGAAAACGAGGGGCGGCATTATAGCTTGTGAAAAAAATGTTGGCGAAGGGTATTTTTTGAGCGGAAACAAGCGAGTCTATTCACCGATGGCGATAAGACGCCCATAAAACAAAAGCGCCCATGAGGGCGCTTTTTCTTTTGTTAGCAGCCGAAGCCACCAACACCTGCAAGCTTACAGAATAGTTACGTTCTCAGCTTGCGGGCCCTTTTGACCTTGGGTCACGCTGAACTGCACGCGTTGACCTTCAGCCAGGGTCTTAAAACCTTGAGCGTTGATTGCTCTGAAGTGTACGAATACATCCGGGCCTTGGTCCTGCTCGATGAAGCCGAAACCTTTAGTCTCGTTGAACCATTTTACCTTGCCAGTGCGGACGTCAGACATAATAAATTTCCTAAGTAACAAATATAACTGTGCCTTGAAATGAGGCGGTACAAGCTGAGAGGTGTTGACTTACTAAACCTAAACGAGGACGTTCCGCAAAGGATTGGCTTCGTTATCGAACAATAAGCTGGGACACTTTCAAGCTGTTTGCATTGTAAGCGCATCCCCCTATAAGTCAATCGCATTATCTGAAAAACGATATGCAGTTTCCGAAAGAGTGATAAACCTCTCGCTTATCAGTGGGATGGCAAGCGGGGCGGCGTATGCAGCCCAACAGACTCACGCCGTCGAGCGCGAAGGGGGACTGCTTGGTTATGCACTATTGCCGCCACTGGGTGCTGAATTACCACCAATGCAGCAGGTTACTGCCGATGACAGAGCCCCACACCACAAGGGTCAGCCCCAGAGATAAAAACACCGCCGCCGAACCCAGATCCTTGGCGCGGCCGGAGAGCTCGTGGTGTTCTGGACCGATGCGATCGACTACGGCTTCAATGCCAGAATTGAGCACCTCGACGATCACCACCAGCCAAGCGACCACCAGCATCAGCAATTGCTGGGTGATGCCCTGCCCCAACAGAAATGCCAGCGGGGTCAGCACTAACATCAGGATCAACTCCTGACGAAATGCCGCCTCATGGCGCCACGCTGAACAGAGCCCTTTGGCACTGTAGCCTGCCGCCTTGATGATGCGATAAAGACCGGTATTGCCTGGTTTAGCCAACTGACACCTCGTTACAGTACTTTGCGGGACGCTAGATGCTAGCAAAGTACGCCTAGAAGCTAAACCTCCGGCAACATTTCCTTCTTGGTTCATTTCTATTAAGGTATTCAACCTGCTCGCAAGGTCACAGTGACCCGCCAAGGAATGAAGAATGTCGATCCTTACTGATGAACTCAGAACCCAGAAACTTGAAGCCCTCATCACGCCCCGGGAACTGGCCACCAGTTCGCCGCTGACTCCAGAGCTTGCTCGCCATATCCTGCAAGCCCGCCAGGAAATCGAAGCCATTCTGGCAGGAAACGATCAGCGTTTGCTGGTGATTGTCGGTCCTTGCTCGCTGCATGACCCCGAGGCGGCACTGGCCTATGCTCGTCAGTTAGCCGCGCTTCGGCTGCGCTATGCCGACAGCCTGTGCATCGTCATGCGCGCCTACTTTGAAAAACCACGCACCATTATCGGCTGGAAGGGACTCATCAATGATCCCTATCTGGATGGCACCTACAACGTCAATGCCGGTCTGACCCTGGCGCGCCAACTGCTGCATGACATCAACAGCCTGGGCGTTCCCACGGCGACCGAGTTCCTGGATATGGTGACCGGGCAATATATTGCCGATCTCATCAGTTGGGGTGCCATCGGTGCGCGGACCACCGAAAGCCAGGTGCATCGGGAAATGGCCTCGGCCCTCTCCTGCCCGGTGGGCTTCAAGAACGGTACCGATGGCAATATCCGTATCGCCATTGATGCAGTGCGGGCTGCGGCGCACAGTCATATTTTCAATTCGCCGGATAAAGACGGCAAGATGACCATCTATCGCACCAGGGGCAACCCCTTTGGTCATGTGATCCTGCGCGGCGGCCGTCGGCCGAACTATGACACCGCCAGTGTGGATGCCGCCTGTGCCGATCTGGCCAAAGCGGGTCTGGCCGAACGTCTGGTGGTGGATTTCAGTCACGGCAACAGTCAGAAAGATCACCGCCGTCAGCTGGATGTCGCCGACGATGTCTGCGATCAGTTACGGCGGGGTCGTACCGGCATCGCCGGTGTCATGATTGAAAGCTTCCTCGTCGAAGGGCGTCAGGATGTGGTGGATGGTTGTGCCGCGACCTTCGGGCAAAGCATCACCGATGCCTGTATCGGCTGGGAGCAGACGGAAAGCATACTGGCCAAACTGGATAGCGCTGCCCGCGAGCGGATCAGCCGACTGGGCTGAAACCAACGGAGCTAAACCGACTGAGCTAAGTCGCACCACGCTCTGGAGCTGTGTTCAAGAACATGACTCCGGAGCGTCGGTTACCACTTGCTATTCACGTTCATCCCCGCGGTCACCCGCACTCTCTCCCGAGCCGGTATCCGAACTCAGTGCAATCGGCACCAGACACTGATGTTGGCCATCACTGAGCCGTAGGGTGCGGATCTGGAACGCCCGGGCCAGCAGCGCCTCGTCCAGCACTTCGATGCCCCCTTGCGCCACCAGCTTTCCCTCGTGCAGACACAGGAGCCCATCGGCATGACTCAACGCCAGATTAAAGTCATGAACCGAAAACAACACCATGACGCCGCGTGCCACCAACTCCTGCAGCAGCGTCAGCAGTTGCAGTTGATGATGCCAATCCAGTCCCGCCAGGGGTTCGTCCAGCAGTAGCAGTTGGCCGTGAGGGTTCAGATCCGGCCAGATCTGCAGCAAGGTTTTAGCCAGCAACACCCGCTGCTGTTCACCGCCCGATAACTGACTAAAATCTCGCGCCAGTAAATGACCCAGCTCCAGTCGCGTCACTAGCTGTCCCAACACCGCCTGCACCTGAGCGCTAGGCACGTCCAGCATGCTGGCCCCCAGCTGCAACACATCCAGACAGGAGATCGTCAGCAAGCTGCTTTGGCGCTGGGGCAACATGGCCCGCACCCGGGCGGCAGAACGCATATCCAGATCCAGCAGAGAACATTGCCCCAGTTGTACCTGGCCAGCAGCGGGCAGCAGATTGGCCAGCGCCAGCAGCAACGAGGACTTGCCACTGCCATTGGAGCCAATCAAGGCGATCAGCCCGGGTTGCGAGCAGTGCCAGCTCAACGGCGCCAGACGACCTCGGACACTCAGATCCCGGATATTAAACATGACGGCGTACCAGGAGGAAAATAAGCAGTGGAGCCCCGAGGCTGGCGGTGATGATGCCGACCGGTAATTCACCGCTGGGCAGCAGATTACGGGATAACAGATCGGCCAATAACAGCGCTACGGCCCCGGCCAGCATGGAGGCTAACAGCACAAAGCGCGCACTGCCCCGCCCCAGAAGCCGCATCAGATGGGGGATCAGTAGTCCGATGAAGCCAATCGAGCCAGCCAGCGCCACCGCCAACCCGCTCAGGACACAGACGGCGAACACCAGTTGCCAGCGGATGCGCCGCAGATCCAGTCCCATCAACTGGGCCTGAAAATCGCCCAACTGTAACAGGGTCAAGCTATCGCGACGCACCACCAACCAGGCCATCACCGCCAGATAAGGCAACCACCACCATAGGGGTTGGCTCTGACCGTAGGCCAGACTCCCCATCATCCAGAACATCATCTCGCGCAGGGATTGATCGTTGGCAAAGTAGAGCAACCAGGTGGTGATGGCGCTGCTGCAGATACCAATCGCCACCCCGAGCAGCAGCAGCCGCACATTATCCAAGCGTCCACCGCGCGCCAGAAACAGCAGGGTACTGGTCACCAATAGTGCCCCGCCGAACGCCGCAATCGACAATCCCCATGGCGGCAGCATCACCCCCAGGCGTTGGGCCAGAAACAGCATCATGACCGCCGCCAGGGATGCGCCGCTGGATACCCCGATGAGGCCCGGCTCGGCCAGAGGATTTTGCAGCAGGGTCTGCAGCACGCAACCCGACATCGCCAAGCCAGCCCCGAGCAGCATCGCCAGGCAGGCTCTGGGCAAGCGCAGCTGCAGCAAGACCTGCTGCTGCAGGGGGGATAGGGCATCACCGGCCAGCAAGCGGCTCAAGGCGACGGGACCTACCAATAAATTAGCCACAAATACCACGAGCAGTAGCAGTACCAACCCGATCAACCAACGGTGCTGGACCCGCTGCTGCCGCAACAATAAAGCATTCACCCGATTCACCTTTACACCCGATAAGGCGCTCATACTAGCAGTTGGCTGCAGCCAGATCACGAAGACCGCCATGCCATCCCCGCACCGCAGAGATCCGTTCTCGCATCCGTAGTCCAAGAGGCGGCTTATTGTACCGCCACACTTTATTCATGACGCGACATCGGCTATAAAGCGTCGACCTTGCCGCGGAGTACCCCATGAACCCGATCCTCACCAGCTCCCTCTTGCTGCTATGCAGCAATATCTTCATGACCTTTGCCTGGTATGCCCATCTCAAGGAGATGAGCCACAAACCCTGGATCATCGCCGCCCTGATTTCTTGGGGCATAGCGCTGTTTGAATATATGCTCCAGGTCCCCGCCAACCGCATCGGCCACACCAGCCTGAGTGTGGGGCAATTGAAAATCCTGCAGGAAGTGATAGCCCTGACCGTGTTTGTACCCTTCTCGGTGCTTTACCTCAAAGAGCAGATCAAACTCGACTACCTGTGGGCCGGACTCTGCATTCTAGGCGCAGTCTTTTTTGTGTTTCGTGAAAAGCTGTTTGCGAACTAGGCCATATAACGCACTGATAAACCGAGAATATTATCTGTATCCCTACCACAATCACGTAAACTGCACCCTATAGACTCGCCATGCGCGAACTGCCGAAGCAGAGGACAGCTGCTAGGCTTAAGACTCGACACCAAGGGAGTGAGCAAGACATGGATCTTGATCAAATGCTGCAGATCCTGGCCAGCCAGGATGGTTCCGACCTCTACCTCGCCACCGGCGCGCCGCCTTGTGCCAAATTCCAGGGCATTCTCAAGACGCTTAATGAAACGCCGCTGCTGCCTGGCGAAGTGGCCCGCATCGCCCATGACATCATGGATGAAGAGCAACGGCAGAGCTTCGAGAAGGATCTGGAGATGAATCTGGCGCTCTCCATTCACAAGGTCGGACGCTTCCGGGTCAATATCTTCAAGCAGCGCAACGAGGTCTCCATAGTCGCACGGAATATCAAACTGGATATTCCACGCTTCGACGATCTGTTCCTGCCGCCGGTGCTGCTGGATGTGATCATGGAAAAACGCGGCCTGCTGCTGTTCGTTGGTGGTACCGGCTCAGGGAAATCCACCTCCCTGGCTGCCCTCATCGACCATAGAAACCGTAATACCAGCGGCCATATCATCACCATTGAAGACCCGATAGAGTACGTGCACACCCATCGCAAGAGCATCATCAATCAGCGCGAAGTGGGGGTCGATACCCGCAGCTTCCACGCCGCCTTGAAAAATACCCTGCGTCAGGCGCCCGATGTCATTTTGATCGGTGAAATCCGCGATCGAGAAACCATGGAACATGCCCTCGCCTTCTCCGAAACCGGGCACCTGGCCATCTCCACCCTGCACGCCAATAATGCCAACCAGGCGCTGGACCGGATCATCAACTTCTTCCCCGAGGAGCGGCGGCCACAACTGCTCAACGATCTGGGCAACAACCTCAAGGCCTTTGTCTCCCAACGCCTGGTTCGCACCAAGGATGGCCAGCGCCGCGCCGCCATCGAAATCATGATGGGCACCCACACCATCCGGGATCTCATCAAGCGCGGTGAATTCGGCGCCCTCAAGGAGATCATGGAAAAATCGGCAGCGCTGGGCATGAAGACCTTCGACAATTCGCTGTTTGAACTGGTCGTCGAAGGGGTGATCAGCGAAGAGGAAGCACTGAAAAACGCCGACTCGGCCAACAACCTCAAACTACGCATCAAACTCTACCAGGAAGATGGCCAACTCAAGCAGAGCGCCCAGACCTCGGGCTGGAGCCTGGATCCGATCGACGAGATCAATCCCGATCCTTTCGCTTGAGTCCCCTCTAACGGCTGGTTACAGTAAGCACCGACTCGGGCCCCTCTCTTGGGGCCCGAGTGTTTTATGGCATTCCCCGGTTGTCTGTAGAACCGGCTATTTGTAGGACCGGTAGCTCTTAGGACCGGTAGCTCTTAGGAATAAGTACTATGCATTTCGAATGGCTGGCCCTGGCGGCCGCCCTGTTGTGGGCTCTGGCCAGTCTGCTCTCCGTCAAACCGGCCCGTCATCTGGGCGCCTTTGCTTTCAGTCGCTGGCGCATGGCCTGTGTCACCCTGATGCTGGGCAGCGCCAGTCTCTATACCGGCGGCTTTGCCACCCTCAGTTGGCCCCAGATTGCGCAAGTGGGTTTATCCGGGCTGATTGGCATCTTTATCGGCGACACCGCCTTGTACGCCTCGTTGAACCGGCTTGGTCCCCGTCGCGCCGGTCTGCTGTTTGCCAGCCACGCGCTGTTCTCTGCCCTTTTGGGAGCCTGGTTGTTTGCCGAGGTGTTATCAGGCCCCCGCTTGTGGGGCGCGGCCCTAGTGCTGGCGGGTGTGGTGATTGCCATTGGTTATGCACGTCGCCCAGGGACCCATATTCTAGAGCAGGTCTCGGGGCCACTCTGGCTGGCCGTCGGTTTGGGGCTGTTGGCTGGATTGTGCCAGTCGGTCGGAACCCTGCTGGCCAAACCCGTGATGAGTCAGGGCGTGGATCCGGTGGCGGCATCCTGCGTGCGCATGGCTTGCGCTCTCACGGCGCACCTGGTGTTGCGCTGGAGCCAGGCCCCGGTTGCCCGGCCCCTGAATCCCATCACCTGGCCGATCCTGGGCATAGTCGCCAGCAACGGTTTTCTGGCCATGACCCTCGGCATGACGCTAATCCTGATGGCGCTGAGCCGTGGTGAAGTGGGCATGGTCGCCATTCTCTCCTCCACCACGCCGGTGATGCTGCTGCCGCTGTTGTGGCTCTATACCCGGCAACGTCCGGCGCTGTCGGCCTGGTGCGCTGCAGCTCTGGTCGTCGCCGGGACGGCCCTGGTGCTCAGCGGCAAGCTCTGAACGGAAGACACCCGACGCGGTACCACTAGAAGGCCGCGATTTCGGCAGCGGTCAGCGGCCGGTATTCGCCGGGCGCCAGTTCGGGAGCCAGCACCAGCTCGCCAACCTGTTCCCGATGCAGACGCAGCACCTTGTTGCCAATGGCGGCAAACATCCGCTTGACCTGATGGTACTTGCCTTCATGAATCGTCAGCAGCGCCTCGGTCGGGGTGACCAGCACTAATTCGGCCGGCAGAGTCAGAGCGCGCTCGCCCCGTAACTGCACCCCTTCGGCAAAGAGGGCGATAGCAGACGGATCGACCGGATCGGCCAACCAGGCCCGATAGGTTTTGGCACACTCATGACGGGGGGACGTGATGCGATGTGACCACTGGCCATCATCGGTCACCAGCAGCAGACCCGTGGTGTCCAGATCCAGACGGCCCGCGCAGTGCAGCTTGCCGAGCGCAGGCTCTTCAAATAGCAAGAAGACACTCGGATGATCCGGATCATCATTGGAGCAGACATAGCCTTCGGGCTTGTGCAGCATGAAATAACGCGGTCCGGTCAACTGCAGATCCTGGCCATCATAGTGCACCACATCTTGCTCACCGATCTGGGTGGCCGCCAGTTTGTTCACCACGCCATTGACCAGCACTTCGCCACTGCGGATTAATTTTCCTGATTGGGAGCGGGTCAACCCCAGGCTTTCACTCAAAAATCGCTCTAATCTCATAACGGTTATTCCCAATGCATGAAAGCCGAGCATTATAGGCACAGCCTGCTATAAGGTGTAGCAACATGAACACCGTCGCTGACAAATGCTGCTCGCTAGGAGACAATCTCCGGCAATGAGCAGGGAAGATGTAATCCATGAATCAAGCCAATAGCACACTGAATTATCAGCAAGTTAGCATTCAGAATATCGAGTTGGGCATGTATGTGGTCGGCATTGCCCAGCAAACTTGCGCCAACGAAATCAAGCAGACCGGGCGAGTCACCAGTAAGAGCCAGATCCAGGAATTGCATCGCCTCGGGGTGCGCAGCGTGTGGATTGACCCCAGCCGGACCCGGCAAGCAGCAGCGCAACCCCAGGCAGTGGCCCGCGATGGAGGTCAAGGTTCAAGCGACAACGGCAAAGACGAGAGTCGTCCCAAACAGGAACAGCGCATCCGTCGCCTCTATCAAGAGGCGAAGAGCATGCAGGTCAAACTGTTTCGCAATCTGAAAAAAGGCGAGCCAGTTCAAGTGGCGGAGCTCGAAGCCATTGCCGACGATCTGGTGGACTGCATCTTCGATAATCGGGATGCTCTGTTCTGCCTGGCGCGGATCCGTGAAAAAGACAGCTACCTGATGGAGCACTCCCTGAATGTGGGCATGCTGCTGGCCAATTTCGGCCGCTTCCTCGAGCTGGAGCGCCCCATACTGCGGGAATTGACCATCGGTGGTTTGTTGCACGATACCGGCAAGATCATGATCCCCGATGCCGTGCTGCACAAACCGGCCAAACTGAGTGACGATGAATTCACCCTGATGAAGAGTCATGTCACCCACAGCATCGAATTGCTGCGCGATGCCAAGGGGATCACCGACATCATGATGACGGTCGCCGCCTGCCACCACGAACGCCTGGATGGTCGCGGTTATCCCCATGGTCTGGCCGCTGAGCGGCTGTATCTCTACGCCCGGATGAGCACCATAGTCGATGTCTATGATGCCTTGACCGCCGATCGCTGCTACAAGCCGGGCATGCCAGCGACGGCAGCGTTCCGTATTTTGTTGCAAGGGGCTGGCAGCCAGTTTGATGAGGATCTGGTGCGCAAATTCATCAAGTGCATGGGCATCCACCCGGTCGGTAGCCTGGTCAAGTTGCAAAGTGGCAAACTGGCCATAGTCGTGGAGCGCAATGAACTAGCGCCGCTGCAACCCAAGGTCAAGGTGATTTACAGCACCATAGGCCAGCACCACCTGGAGGTGAAATTGCTGGATCTGGCCCGTGCCGGCGCCAATGAAAGCATCGAAAGCGCAGTCGATCCCAAGGCCTATGGCATAGATCTACGCCGCTATCTCGCCTGAGACATCCGCTTTCCTGAAGAGCAATAAAAAGGCCCCGCTGAAATCCCAGCGGGGCCTTTTTCATGACAGAGCCTCTGAAGGGGGATTAGCCCTTGTACTTGCTCATCACCAGAGTGGCGTTAGTGCCGCCAAAACCGAAGCTATTGGACATCACGGTATTGAGCTCGGCTTCTTCATAGGCCTTGACGATGGGCAGGCCGACGGCCAGATCATCTTCCTGGCTGATGTTGATGCTCGGTGCAATGAAACCATGCTCCATCATCAGCAGGGAGTAGATGGCTTCATGCACACCGGCAGCGCCCAGGGCGTGACCGGTCATCGCCTTGGTCGCCGACAGCTTGGGAGCCTGATCGCCAAATACGGCACGAATGGCTTCCAGCTCCTTGACATCACCAACCGGCGTCGAGGTGCCGTGGGTGTTCAGATAGTCAATCGGTGCATTGGCAGTCGCCATGGCTTGACGCATGCAGCGGGCCGCGCCCTCACCGGACGGAGCCACCATGTCATAACCATCGGAAGTGGCACCATAACCGGTCACTTCGGCATAGATCTTGGCGCCACGGGCCAACGCATGTTCCAGCTCTTCGACGACCACGATCCCGGCACCACCGGAGATGACGAAACCGTCACGCTCGGCATCATAGGTACGGGAAGCCAGCTCTGGCGTCTCGTTGTACTTGCTGGAGAGTGCACCCATGCCGTCAAACAGACAGGCCATGGTCCAGTCCAGCTCTTCACCGCCACCGGCGAAGACCACATCCTGCTTGCCCAGCTGGATTTGCTCGACCGCACTGCCGATGCAGTGGGCGGAGGTGGCACAGGCCGAGCTCAGGGAGTAGTTCACGCCCTTGATTTTGAACGGAGTGGCCAGACACGCGGAAGTGGTAGACGACATGGTGCGGGTGACCATATACGGGCCGATACGGCGCACACCCTTTTCGCGCAGGGTATCGCAGGCTTCCAGTTGGTTCTTTGAGGAAGCGCCGCCGGAGCCGACGATGAGACCCGTCCGCTCGTTGGAAACCTGATCATCGGCCAAGCCGGAGTCAGCAATCGCCTGCTGCATGGAGAGGTAGGCATAAGCCGCTGCTTCGCCCATGAAACGCAGAACCTTGCGATCGATCAGCTCAGCCACGTCCAGTTTGATATTGCCCCAGACACGGGAGCGCAAACCATATTGTTCAAACTGTTCGGAATAGGTGATGCCTGATTTGCCAGCCTTCAGGGAGGCCAGAACTTCGGCGACATTGTTGCCAATGCTGGAGACGATACCAATACCGGTAATAACTGCTCTTCTCATCGAATATATTCCACTTAGATACACTATTCTTCGCCGCATTCTACTCGTGATCGCCTGCAAAACTGGTCTGCTTTCACGTAAGATAGCCGCCGCTTCTGTGAGGTCCGTCGAGGTTAAGGTGTCTCCCCAATCCCCATTTCTCCCACCGTTGAACCCTGCCGAACTCAGTTGGAACGAACAGGGAAACCCGGTTTCGTCCCAATTCGGTGATATTTACTTCTCGAATAACGATGGTCTGGACGAGACCCGTTTCGTATTCCTGCAGCATAACGGCTTGCCGGAGCGTTGGGCAACGCATGATCGGCCATTATTTGTCATTGGCGAGACAGGCTTCGGCACCGGACTCAACTTTCTGGCGGTTTGGCAAGCCTTTCGCCAGTGGCGCGCCGCCCAACGCCCGGGCGTTGAGCGTCTGCACTTTATCAGTTTCGAAAAATACCCCATCCATCCCCGCGATCTGCAGCAAGCCCTGACGGTCTGGCCGGAGCTGGCCGAGCTCGCGACTGAGTTGGTCGCCGTATACCCTGACGCCGTCCCCGGTTGTCACCGCCTGCAGCTCGATAACGGGCGCGTGGTGCTGGATCTCTGGTTTGGCGATATCAAGGAGACCCTGGACCAACTCTGGCATCCGACTCACGGCGGTCTGGGCCACGGCGGTCTGGTTGATGCCTGGTTTCTGGATGGCTTCGCCCCCAGTAAAAACCCCGAGATGTGGACCGAGCATCTGTTCAACGGTCTGGCCCGGCTGGCACGCCCCCACGCCACGGTCGCCACCTTCACCTGCGCCGGCTTTGTGCGCCGGGGCCTGAATGCGGCTGGCTTTTTGATGCAGAAGGTCAAGGGCCACGGCAGCAAGCGCCAGATGCTGGCCGGGGTGCGCAACGAGCACCCCCTGGCCGCACTGGGGCTGCCCTGCTATCAGAGACAACAGTATCCGCACCCGAATAAACCCGTATCTCCCACTCGCCACATCGCCCTGGTGGGTGGCGGTATTGCTGCCGCGACTCTGGCTCTGACGCTGGTCCGTCGAGGGCAGAACGTGACACTGTTCTGTGCCGATGCCGAGCCCGCCGCCGGTGCATCCGGCAACCGGCAGGGCGCCGTCTATCCGCTGCTCAATGGCGAGCATGATGGCCTGTCCCAGTTCTATGCCGCCGCCTTCGGCTTTGCCCGGCGCTGGTATCAACCCCTGCTGTTGCGCCATCGGGTGCCCCATGACTGGTGTGGCGTGCTGCAATTTGCCCACGACGCCAAGAGCGCCAAAAAATACCGCAAACTGGCGCAAGGCCCCTTTCCACCCGAGCTGGTGCAGAGCATCACGCCGCAGATGCGGGATCAGCTAGCCGGATTGTCACTAGCCAGCCCGTTTAGCGACACCAGCCTGTTCTATCCCCAAGGCGGCTGGGTGTGTCCCCGCGCCCTGACCCGGGCCCTGCTCGATGAAGCCGCAGCCAGCGGTCTTTTGCAACAACACTACAACGCCGAGGTGACAGCCATAAGTCATCACGACACCGGCTGGCAGCTGACGCTGAACGACACCGCCGGGAACCCTGCAGCAACAAATATCACCAGCGAATCCTTTAGCGATCTGGTGCTGGCCAGCGGTCATCGCCTCGCCCAGCTGCCGCCGACGGAAGCTGTGCCCTGTTATCCGGTGCGCGGTCAGGTCTCCCATCTGCCGGCGCAATCGCCACTGGAGTCGCTCCGCACTGTCTTGTGTTTTGACGGCTATATGACACCGCTGGATGGCGAGGGGAAACTCTGTCTGGGAGCCAGTTATGGCCGCGGCGATACGACACTGGATTACCGCCCGGACGAGCAGCAGGAGAACCTAGACAAGCTGCGCCACAGCCTGCCGGATCAGCGCTGGCCGCAACAGCTGCAACTGGGCGCCGAGGCGCGAGTCGGCATTCGCTGCGCCACCCGGGATCATCTGCCGCTGGTCGGTGCCGCGCCGGATATTCCAGCGCTGGAGCAGCTATTGGCCGCGCCCGGGACCGAGTGGCAACATCAGCCGTCCCCCCGGCAACCGGGGTTATGGCTCATCGGTGCACTGGGAGCCCGGGGCCTGTGCTCTGCGCCGTTACTGGCCGAGATCCTGGCCTGCGAGATCTGTGGCGGCCATGAGGGCGAGCCCTTACCACTCGCCATTGAGCAGCTGGCCGCCCTGCATCCGGCGCGCTTCTGGTTGCGACCCGCGCTGCGCCGCTTGCCAGTCGCCCGCTTGCGTCAAACCACAGACCAGCGCTAACGCAGCAGATCACCAACCGCGAAGCAACTAACCAACAGGGCCACATCATCGTGGCCCTGTTGGTTGACTGATCCGGCACCAGGCTCAATAACTACTGCTGACTATGCTGCACCGATGATTATGCTGCACCGAAGGAGAAGCTCACGCTGACACGCCGTGAACCGATCCATGGGGGCTCCACTGCGCCATCCCTGGCGCAGAGGGTCAGCTTAGAGCTACCCCCTCGCTGTGCCGAGTGACCGGCTATTCGGAACGGGTGAGACGAGCTTATAGTCGCGGATAGGAAACGCCCATCAGCCGTCCCTTGCCGGTTTCGCTCTGATAGCGTTTGGCCTGCTCCCGGGCGGCATCCAGCGCCTGGTAACCGATGGCATCGGCCTGAGTGCGCAACACCTGGCAGGAGCTATTGACCGGCAGGCTGGCCACACCCTCACCAATCTCCTTGGCAGCGATCTGCACGATGGACTTGTGGCGCCCCTCATACTCCTGCATCGCCGACAAGAAGCCATTCCAACTGCTCTGGGTCTCGGCGGCCAGTGAAGAGAGCTGCAACCAGTTCGGCATGGTCAGCTCCACCTTGGTCGTCACCTTGACCCCGTACAGCTGGCAATGTTCACTCTGTTGACTCATATCCAGCTGCCAGCTCAGCTGGTAGATGGCCTTGCCAATAGCACGATGCCCGGCGCTGCTGGTCGGCGCGGTGCGCAGCAGACGTTGTTGTAGATCCGCCCCCGAAGCCGCCGAGACATCATAAAAGTGCATCTTGACCTCGGTCTGCGGGGTGATTTTGACATCCTTGTAGCTCTCGGCCGCCACTGGGGTCAGCCCGGCCATCAGCAAACTCACCATCAGAGTGATCATTCGGTACCGCATGCTTGTGGAGATCCTCGCTTTCCATCCAAACGCCATTTCCCTTATGGGGCCCAAGTAAACCATTCCACCCGCCAGATTGCAGTACAAGTTCGCAAATGAGTTCGGATCTGTGATCTACACTCGGCAGGGAGCCCCGTCAACGGCCGGATAATTCTGCTTTTTTTCAACCGGCTCCAGCATCAGACCTGACAATGTAAAGAAGGCCGCGTATAGTGCGACTGGCAAAATTACACCCCCATTCAGACTCAATAAGGGGACTCAATGATCACCGCATACATGCTCAATAATAAAGTCCTTGAGGTGGTACCGCTCACGACCAGTGACGTACTGCCGCCGAATAGCATTTGGTTGGATGTCTATAAACCGGATGATGACGAGCGCGAATGGTTAAGTGGCCTGTTCCTCGAAGATGTGCCCGAGGAAGAGGAGCTGGACGAAATCGAGGCTTCGGCCCGTTTCTACTGGGACACAGATGGCATGCATATTCTCTCGCTGTTCCCGCAACGGATCGGCGGTGAGACCCGTGGCGTCAACATGTCGTTTACCCTGCGCAATAACCTGCTGATCAGCTTCCGCGAGGAAGATATCGGTGTGGTCCGTTTGCTGCGTCATTATATGCGCCATGATCGGGTAGAAATCGAAAATGCCATGGATATCCTGCTGGAGCTGCAGGATCTCAAAGTCGAATACCTGTCGGATCTCATTGAGGATGGATACACCACCCTCGAGGAAACCTCCGAGCAGGTGCTGAACGATGACGAGATCCACGCCATGTTGCAGGAGTTGATGTCCCAGGAAGAGACCAACAGTCAAATCCGTCTGGCATTGCACGATACCCGGCGCGCCTTGCGATTCTTGCGCCGTACCGTGCGTCAGCACCTGACCACAGAGCAGAAGAAGACCATCGACGAGGTGCTGCACGACATCGAGTCGCTGTTGCCCCACACCCAGTTCCTGTTCGACAAGATCAACTTCCAGCTGGAAGCGGCCATGGGCTTTACCAATCTGCAGCAAAACAAGGTCATCAAGATCTTCTCGGTTGCGGCCGTGGTGTTCCTGCCACCCACCTGGATTGCCAGTATCTACGGCATGAACTTTAACAAGATGCCGGAATTGGGCTGGGACTACGGTTACCCCTTTTCCATCGGCCTGATGCTGCTGTCGGCATTTGCCACCTACTTCTTCTTCAAACGTAAGGGCTGGCTCTAAAACAAGGCTCCGTTGTCACCGTCACCCTGAAATCAGCCGGGCACCCATCACCCGGCTTTTTTCTGCCTGCATCTTTTCTAACTAGCTGATCCTAATGATGCGCCATCGACCGGGAAGCACACGCTGACACGCCGTGAGCCCATCCATGGGGGCAGCACAGCGCCATCCCTGGCGTGGAGGGTCAGCTTAGTGCTACCTAAGTCGCTGTAGTGGGTGACCTACTATTCGGAGCTATTTAGTTGGCGCAACTTAGTTGGCGCAACAGACTCGCTCGCCCTCGCTGATGGACTGACATTAGACCGGGGGCGTCTCGGCACTCCCTTGAGCTTTACGACGCTGCCACTCGGAAAAGGCCACCAGGGAATCGGGCATAAACTCATGCTGTTGCGCCAGGATCTGCTCCGGACTCATGAGCAGCACATACTCGACTTCGCTGGCCTGCAGCTGCAACTCGCCCTCGTAGCGGCAACTGTAGAGCGAGCCCCAAACCTTATTGTCTTCATGCTCGCTGTAGAAGGTGCCCCAGGCTTCCAGCGGGACATCGCGAATACCCATCTCCTCCTCCAACTCGCGCAGTGCCGAGGGCAGGTACGCCTCGCCGGTCTGCACCACGCCGCCACAGCAGGCATCCAGCATGCCGGGGCAATAATCCTTCAGCTGGGTCCGGCGCTGCACATACAGATGCCCCTGGCGATCTTCGATAAAGATATAGGTGGCGCGATGGCACAGCACTTCGCGTCGCATCCGGCTACGCGGCACCGCCATCAGCACCCGGTTCTGCGCATCGACCCAGTCGACCCACTCTTCCTGATCGCTCGTCGGGCTAGTCGGATTTAGTTCTTGGCTCATCTTCTGGCTCCTGCGGCTCATCCTGCTCTTGGCTCTCGGCACCCGGTGTGCACAGCACACCGCACACGCGGGCGCTGCCTTCGGCATCGGTTTTTGCTAGAATCAGCCCTCGCCCACAGCCGGACTGATGCTAAGCACCGCCCCTATCATGCCACAACTGACCATTCGCCCCATCCAGGAACAAGATTGGCCCGCCATTCTGGCCTTGCAGGCCGAAGCCTATTACGCCGTCGAGCCGGAAAGTGAAGCCGTGCTGAAATCCAAAACCACGCTGGGGCCTGAGACCTGTCTGGTGGCCTGCCGTGGCGCGCAGATCCTGGGTTACTGTCTGGCGCATCCGTGGGACGCGCGGCAACCGGCGGCGCTGTATCGCTGCTACCCGCACCCGGCCGGTGAAGAGAGTCTCTATATTCACGATGTGGTGGTATCCCCCGCGGCTCAAGGCCTGGGGATTGCCCGACGCTTTGTCGAGCAGACCCTGAACTGCGCCCGCAAAAAACGCCGTCGCCAGCTCTCCCTGGTGGCGGTGCAAGGCGCCGACCGCTACTGGGCGCGCTACGGGTTTCAACCTGCGGCTGCCAATAAAGACTTAAGCGAATACGGGGAGCAAGCGGTCTATATGCGCAGACCGCTGAGGTGAGGAGTCGACAGCAGGCTCAGACAAAGCCACACCGGATTCAACTGCCGGGGAAGCGCAATCTGATGATTAAAATGCCCATCGGCCAGAAAAGAACGTTACAGCGTAAGTGCCGCTAAATCGGCCTACTTGCCTTCGTTCTATTGCGTCACTTTTTTTGCAATGGGCTCCAGCGGGACGTTCCAGGGCAGCAGGGCTTCGAGTTTTTCTAGGGTATCGGCCTCGCCGATCT
>NZ_BAAGVN010000086.1:0-2344 GCF_054780855.1 Pseudaeromonas pectinilytica | reverse complement strand
ATGTCATCAAAACCTTTATCGAGACTTGCTATGAATGGAGCGGTGCATTAAAAACCGCAGCTATAGCTTTTGCTGCATTCAAGTTCACCCAATTTATCAGTGGGGTTCAGTCGGCCGCCAGAGTATTGGTTGTTGAGCTCATCCCTGCCTTGCTGCGCACTGGTACTGTTGCGGCGGGAGCAGCTGCAGCTGGCACTGGAAAATTAGCCAGCTCGTTTGACAAGCTAATTGCCAGGGTAAATGTATTTACTCTAGCAATAGCAGCGGGAGTGGCAGCAGGCTATGGCATTCAGGAGATCCGCAAGGCCATCTTTGATCTGACCGAAGGTCAGGAGATTAAGAATCGTATCGCTGAGAAAGAACGTCAGCTCAATGACCAGCTACTGCGTCAGGGTGCTGAGCTGATTGCTCAGAACGCCCAATACAAAGACTTGAAAATCCTCACCGCTGACCAAGTGAAGTACCTTTCAGCCACTGAACAAGCAGCGTATGAACAGCGTTTAAACGGCCTAAAAGGTTACCTAGTTGGTCAGCTACAGCAAAATGCCGCCCTGGAAAAAACGGGCCAGTTAACTGAAGAGCAGAAGAACAAAACTCTAACTGCGGTCGCGGCGATGCGTGATGGATTCACTTCATTCGAAGCTGGCCAACAAGCAGCTCTGACACAAGCATCCAAGTCGCTGACTGATTACACCGCTGATGTGGCCGCTGCAGCCGAGACCACGAAACGCCTTGCAGATGCAGGTCTCGATGATGTGTTCAGCAAGGCCAAGCTGGATTTAGATCAGATCTCTGGCAAGGTTGGCAAGGTCGTGACCGAGTACGTATCTGGTTTAGACGTCATGACTAAGGCCAGCAGTGTCAATGCAGTAGCGATCCAGGGATATCTGGGAAAGGCATTCGAGAGCGCCAAGAACAAGGCAGAACTGGATGCTCTCTCCGAGAAAATGGCCTTGCTGCATGCTCAAGGAAAGCTCGTTGGCCAGCCGTACATCGATTCGCTGGCTCAAGCGACTGCAGCTGCTAAGAAGATGGCGACTGAATCGGTGGCCGGTGCGACGGCTTATTCTGCTGCACTCAAAGCCCAGAAGGCCGCCGTCGAAGAGGCCTATAAGAAAGGCGAGATTGGCGCGGAGCAGCACCGTCAGCAAGTGGGCAAGCTGAATGCAGAGATAGATAAGACCACCAAGGCATCCCAAAAAAATGCAGATGCCGCCGATGACATGACCAAGGCCTATTCCGATTTCGGCATGCAGTCAGCCAAGGCGTTAGAAGAACAGGCCGCCAAGCTCAAAGCGTCATTTCAGACTATCCAATCTGGTGCTCAACCGTTGGAGCAGGTCAAAGAGGCGTTCCTCAAGTACGCCGAGGCTGAACTGACATCAGCCAAGGCCAATGACCGCCATGCCGATGGTTCGTTGTCTGCTACTGCTGCCTCGCTGGGTTTAAGCAAGGAACTCCAGGCGCTGGAAACCGCTGTAAACACGACCGGTAAGGAAGCCCTGATCACTGCAGGGGCGCTAGACACGCTGAGTAACAGTACAAACGCAGCCAGCGGGAGTGCTGAGAAAGTCAGTCATTCATTTGGTCGTGCTTGGGAGAGTCTTGAGAAACAATCCGAAGGCATGAAGAAGCTCCAGGAGCACACCCGCCAAGCCTCATCCGGCCAACTGACGTTTGCCGATGTGATGATGAAATCGTCTGAGGTTGCAGGTCTCAGCCTGGATGACATCAATACCAAGATGGCCGAAGCCCAGGAGATCTGGGAGTCGAGCTACAACTACATGCTCAAATCAAATGACCTATCCACAGAGTGGTGGTCGCCGTTTGTCCTCAAACAAAAGCTGGCCCAGGAAAACAACTTGCAAATCCTGGGGCAGATGAAACGCGTCNTGCGTACATGCTCGATGACCAAACCCTCTCTTCGTTCCGAGCCGCCATCGATAGTGCCAAGCAGAAGATGAATGAGTTGGCCGACTCGGCCGCATCCACGGTCAGCAATTTACGCGACGAACTGGACCAACTCTCTGAGAACTATGACGCCATCGAACGGCGGCGCTATGACGAGCAAGTTGCATCACTCCAAGCCAGTCTGGAAACCGCGCGCGCTGCAGGCAATGCCGATGCAGTTGCCAGCTACAAAGAAGCCCTACGCCTAGCGGAAGAACTGCATCAGAAGAAGATGGCCACCATCAAAGCCGAACAAGCCGCCGCCGCTCAAGAGGTGGCTGAGGCCAAGAAAGCAGCAGCTTCAAATCCAGCCGCGAAGGCATCCACTGCAGCTAAGACAGCAAACCAAAACACAAGCGAGACAACTACTTTGTCCAGGGAAATCACCATCAAT
>NZ_BAAGVN010000085.1:0-7124 GCF_054780855.1 Pseudaeromonas pectinilytica | reverse complement strand
GACTCGGTCATTAAGGAAGCCCGCGTAAAAGGCAAGGTCGTGGCGGCAGAAGAGGACTATCTGCGTCAGTACGCCGCCCAAAAGGGCGTCGCCGCGCTCAAAGCCATGCTGGCCCCGCGCCCGGCTCTGGCCGCCCTGTCGGCACAGCAGACGACCACCCAAACTCCTCCTCCGTCACCCCATGGTTTAGCGGTGTTGTCGGCGGATGAAAAAGAAGCCGCTCGTTTGATGGGTATCCCGGAAAGCGAGTTCATGAAACGTAAGAAGGAGACCGTCTGATGGCGATTGCAACCCCTGCACTGATCCAGGCGCTGTTTACCGGCTGGAAAGGTGATTTTCAAAACGCGCTCTCTTCAGCGCCACTGCAGTACACCGAAGTGGCGACCATAGTGCCATCCACTACCAAGTCCAATACCTATGGCTGGCTGGGCAAGTTCCCGGGCATGCGTGAATGGATTGGGGATCGGGTAATCAAGGCCATGGCGGCGCATGGTTACCAACTGACGAACAAGAAGTTTGAAAGCACGGTTGGCGTCGAGCAGGACGATATCGATGATGACAACCTGGGGATCTATTCGCCGATGTTCCAGGAAATGGGACGTGTTGCGGCTATCCAACCGGAACGCCTGGTGTTTGAGGCCCTGCGCCAAGGGGAAACTGTTGCCTGCTATGACGGCCAGTATTTCTTTGATACCGACCATCCGGTTTACCCCAATGCCGACGGGACTGGTACGGCCACTTCGGTGAGCAACCTGATCATCGAAGCCGGATATACCGGACCTACCTGGTATCTGCTGGATAACTCCCGCGCCATCAAGCCGATCATCTTCCAGAACCGCAAGAAACCCACTCTGGTTGCGATGAATAAGATCGATGACGAGGTGGTGTTTACCTCCGGTCTACTGCGATTTGGTGCTGATATGCGCTGTGTGGCTGGATACGGATTCTGGCAAATGGCTGTCGCTGTCAAGGCTCCATTGACTCCGGAAAACCTCTGGCTTGCCATCGAACGCCAGCGCTCGTTCTGTGCGGACGGCGGTGAAAAGCTGGGTATCAAGCCGACCCATCTGTGTGTGCCGACCGGCCTGGAGAAGAGTGGCACCAAGATCCTGGAGCGCGAATTGAACGTGGACGAAGGCCAAGCCGTTAGCAATGAGCTCAAGGGCAAGGTCAAACTCCTTGTAGCCGACTATCTGTAACCACCCGTTTATCGCCCGTGTAAACGGGCGTTAAACCCCACCATTTAGGGGGATTCATGAAATGGTCAAATTTATTCCGATTCATGTCGTATCTGTGGCCCATACCGGCTATTTACGAGCGGGTGTGCGCCTGGACGCGGGGGTTAATGAAATCACTGTGTCACCTGGCCAGCTCGCGGCCATGGAAGCCGACCCGCGTCTGGTGGTCACGGTGTTGGCTGCGCCTGAAAACGACGCTGCCGCAGATGATGCGCCGCCGAAAGGGGGTGTGGACTCTGGTCTGGATGGCTCCGGCGTAGTTGTCCAGAAGTCGCTGTCACCGTTCCCGTCGCACTATGCCCCGGTTCTGCCCACCTTAACCACCGGGACTCTGGGCGGGGTGATGGAGCAGGATGGCACGGTTAAGTCACTGGACGACATGAGCCAGACCGCGCTCAAGGCGCTGGCTAAGGATCTGGAAATCAAGGGCTATACCAGCATGGATAAGCCAGCTCTGGTTGCTGCTATAGCGGCCACCAAGATCCAGTACGACGCCTCCGAAGCTGACGGCAAGAAGCCTGTCGCTGACGAGCAGGCCGAGGGCTAAGCCATGTACGCCACGCTGGAGGATATGCAAAGCCGGTTTGGGGTCGACTTACTGCGTGTTGCGGTGATCCCAGGCACTGCCACTCTGGATGAGGCGGTTATCACCCAGGCGCTGGCAGATGCCAGCAGCCTGATTGATGGCTACCTGGCAGGACGTTACCCGCTGCCATTGGCTCATGTGCCAACGGCGTTGGTGCCGATCTGCTGCGACATTGCCCGCCACCGGCTCTATGGCGAGCAGGCTCCGGAGCAAATCGGCAAGCGGTATGAAGCTGCCATCGCGTTCTTGAAGTCTGTTGGCCGTGGCGAGCTGGCGCTGGGGTTGGCGGCGGATGGTGAGCAACTGGAAAGCCAAAACCTGGCCGAGTTGCAATCTGATGGTCGGGTGTTTGGTCGCCAAAGCGGAGGGTTTATCTGATGGAGGTTGATTGGCTGGCCGCTGGCAGTCGCCTCCAGGAGCTGATGCTGCCGTTGAAAGAAGATGGCTTGGTGGATGTGTTTGTCGCCACGGAAGTGGCTGATGTGCAGAACCTCGGTCAGATCGTCCCAGCGGTTCACATCCTCTACCAGGGGGACCGGGTCGTTGAGGGCCATCAATCAGGGCTGAGCAGCAAAATAGACCAGCAGTGGTTGGTGCTGCTGACTCATCGACCGACTCCGGGACAAGCAACGGCTGGGGTCTGGTTGCATCGGCTGTTGACGGCCATCGCTGGCAAATCGTTTGAGAAGTCCACGTTCGTGCGGGTGAATCCATCTGTGCGGCCAAGTTACAAGGCTGGCGTTGCATATCTGCCGCTGGCGTTTGAAGTCACGTTGAAATTCAAAGGAGAACTTCCATGAATCAAGAACCAAAAACCTTGCACTTCGGTGGCTCGATGTTCATCAATCCAAAGGTGGACGGCGTCTTTACCGGTGCGATTGGCCCGCTGGAAGTGGACAAGCTGGAAATCAAGCCGGATGCGGATAAGCGCACCATCGCCAGCAAAAAGGCTGAAGGCTATGGTAATAGCCGCAAAACCTATTACACCGGCAAGCCTGCGCTCATCACGATTGCCACTAATGAAGTGCCTCCTATCCTGTTTGCCGCTGCGTTTATGGGCGAGCAGGTCACCATCAATCAAGGTGCTGGAACCAAAGCAGATCTGGCGGTGACTCTGCCTGCCTATCCAGCCTGGGCTGATTTGCCCAATACCAACCTGGCTAGCGAAGGGCTGACTGCAACTGGGCCAGCGGCGGCGACCCTGGCGGTGGATGTCGATGTTGAGGTGAACTATGCGTTAGGTCTGATCCGGGCAACCAAGGGTGGCGCGGTGAAAGCGGGTGGTGAAATCACCATGGGGTACAGCTACAACGCTGTGACCGGCACGCGCACCAAGGGTAACCTCAAGCCCGCGATTGAAGCGAAGGTGATCCTAGATGGCAAGAACCTGATTGATGGCACCCCGGTGAAGCTGACGGTGCCGCTGGCCAGCCTGAGCCCCAAGAACGCCGTGGACTTCATGAGCGAGAAGGCTATCGACATTACCCTGGAAGGGGAGCTGATGATCGCCCCTGGTGAAACTGCCCCATTCTATGTCGATGAGTTGGCGACGACTGTCTGACGCGCTATGCTGTAGCCACTTCAAAGCCCCGCCATCGTGCGGGGTTTTTCTTATGTAATACACAATAAACCCGACCACTCTGCACCGCTTTATACCATGGGGTTAAACCATCCAACCCTGTGGCATTCATGAGCAACAAAGATCTGAAACTCGCCCTCGAACTTGCCGCCAAAGCCACTGGCCGCGAGGACATTGCTGCGCTCAATAAAGAGGTCGGCAACCTGGGCCCTATCTCCAACGCCGCGGAGCAAGAGACCAAAGAGCTGGCGGCTCGTATGCAGCAGCTCGGCCAGCAGCGCGATCAGATCGATACCTTCAAAAAGTCCAAAGATGCGCTGACTCAACTAGAGCTGGCGACAGTCCTCTCCCGCGACAAACTCGAATCATTGCGCAAGGTTCAGGCCTCCGGTGCCGGTGATGCCGAGCAGTTGGCCAAGCAAGAGAAGCTGCTGGCTAGCGAGGTCAAACAGCTCGAATCTCAGCTGGTTCGCCAAGCTGCTACCCACACAAAGCTGGGAGTAGGGCTCAAGCAGTCGGGCATCGATACCCGCAATCTGGGCACCGAGCAGAATCGCCTGCAGCGCGAGATTAATGAAACAGCCTCCCGCACCGAGAAGCTGGCCAGAGAACTGACAGGCAGCAAGGCTGCCGCCGCGTCGTTTGCCGGAAGCGTGGGTGGGGTAACCACGCGCCTGCTGGCGTTGGGCGCTGCTTATCTTGGCGTTGATCGGCTGTGGGAAAGCCTCAAGGCCATGTTTGCAAGTGGCGACCAGGCAGAGCGGTTGTCTGTTCAGCTCAAGGCTGTCATGGGCTCTATCAGTGGTGGTAAAGAAGCCACTGCCTGGATCAATAAGTTCGCCACCGAAACGCCGCTGCAGCTGGACGAAGTCACGCAGCTCTTTGTCCGCCTCAAAGCGTTCGGGCTCGACCCCATGGATGGCTCGTTACAGGCCATTGTTGACCAGACCTACAAGCTCGGTGGAAGTTTTGAAGAGGCGCAGGGCATCAGCCTGGCGCTCGGCCAGGCATGGGCCAAGCAGAAGCTGCAGGGCGAAGAGATCCTGCAGATGATCGAGCGCGGCGTGCCGGTCTGGGAAATGCTGGAGAAGGTCACTGGCAAGAACACCGCCGAGCTGGAAAAGCTATCGTCAGCTGGGGAACTGGGCCGTGACACCATCAAGGCGTTGATGGAAGAGATTGGCAAGCAATCAGCTGGTGCAGCTGCCGATAACATGAGCCTGCTCTCCGGCCTGATCTCCAACGCCAAAGACAACCTGGAAAAGTTCTACCGCATGGTGTCGGAGAACGGCTCCCTGGATTGGCTAAAGCAGCAGTTGGCTACGTTAAATGCCGAGTTCGCCAAGATGGCTGCCGATGGTTCATTGCAGCAATGGGCAAAGAAAATATCGGATTCGATTGTCAGTGCTGGCGAGTTCATCAAGTCATTTATTCAGACCTGCTATGAGTGGAGCGGAGCCTTAAAGACCGTTGCGATTGCCTTCGCTGCATTCAAGTTCACCCAGTTTATTGGCGGCGTCCAGTCGGCAGCTAAAGCCCTGGTGGTGGAGTTGATCCCGGCTCTATTGCGAGTTGGCCAAGTCGCCTCTGGAGAGGCTGTTGCGGGTACCAGCAAGCTGGCTACGTCATTTGGATTGCTAATCTCCAGAGCGAATGCGTATGCCCTGGCTATTGGTGCAGTGGTCGCGGCGGGCTATGGCATCGGCGAGATCGCAAAAGCGGTATTTGACCTGACCGAAGGCCAGGAGATTAAGAACCGCATCGCTGAGCAGGAGCGCCAGCTAAATGACCAGCTATTGCGTCAGGGTGCTGAGCTGATTGCTCAGAACGCCCAATACAAAGACTTGAAAATTCTTACCGCTGACCAAGTGAAGTACCTTTCAGCGACTGAACAAGCAGCGTATGAACAGCGTTTAAACGGCCTGAAAAATTACCTGTCCGGGCAGTTGCAGCAAAATGCTGCCCTGGAAAAAACGGGCCAGTTAACTGAAGAGCAGAAGAACAAAACTCTGACTGCGGTCGCTGCGATGCGTGATGGATTCACTGCATTCGAAGCTGGCCAACAAGCAGCTCTGACACAAGCATCCAAGTCGCTGACTGATTACACCTCTGATGTGGCGGCCGCAGCCGAGGCCACGAAACGCCTTGCAGATGCAGGTCTGGATGATGTGTTCAGCAAGGCCAAGCTGGATTTAGATCAGATCTCTGGCAAGGTCGGCAAGGTCGTGACCGAGTATGTGTCTGGTCTCGATGTCATGACTAAGGCCAGTAGTGTCAATGCGGTAGCGATCCAGGGATATCTGGAAAAGGCATTCGAGAGCGCCAAGAACAAGGCAGAACTGGATGCTCTCTCCGAGAAAATGGCCCTGCTCCATGCTCAAGGAAAGCTCATCGGCCAGCCGTATATCGACTCGCTTGCTCAAGCGACTGCCGCTGCCAAGAAGATGGCGACAGAATCGGTGGCCGGTGCGACGGCTTATTCTACTGCACTCAAAGCCCAGAAGGCCGCCGTCGAGGAGGCATATAAGAAAGGCGAGATTGGCGCGGAGCAGCATCGTCAGCAAGTGGGCAGGCTGAATGCTGAGATAGATAAGACCACCAAGGCATCCCAAAAAAATGCAGATGCCGCCGATGACATGACCAAGGCCTATTCCGATTTTGGCATGCAATCAGCCAAGGCGTTAGAAGACCAGGCCACCAAGCTCAAAGCGTCATTTCAGACTATCCAATCTGGTGCTCAACCGTTGGAACAGGTCAAAGAGGCGTTCCTCAAGTACGCCGAGGCTGAACTTAAGTCAGCAAAAGCCAACGATCGCTATGCTGACGGGGCTCTGTCTGCCCAGGCCGCAACCTTGGGGTTGAGCTCCGAGTTTGACGCCCTGGAGAAGTCTGTTGCCACCACCGGCAAGGAAGCGCTGATCACGGCTGGAGCGCTGGACACGCTCGGGGCTAGCAGCAAGAAGGCCGGGGCGAATGTGGCTACAGCTGGTCAGAACGTTGATCAGCATGCAGAAGGCATGAAGAAGCTCCAGGAGCACACCCGCGAGGCATCCGCCGGTCAACTTACGTTTGCTGATGTGATGATGAAATCCTCCGAGGTCGCCTCGATGAGCCTGGATGACATCAATACCAAGATGGCAGAAGCCAAGGAAATCTGGGAGTCGAGCTACAACTACCTGCAGCAATCCAATGATATCTCCACCGAGTGGTGGTCGCCGTTTGTCCTCAAACAAAAGCTGGCCCAAGAAAACAACCTGCAAATCCTGGGGCAGATGAAACGCGTTNTGACCAAACCCTCTCTTCGTTCCGAGCCGCCATCGATAGTGCCAAGCAGAAGATGAATGAGTTGGCCGACTCGGCCGCATCCACGGTCAGCAATTTACGCGACGAACTGGACCAACTCTCTGAGAACTATGACGCAATCGAACGGCGGCGCTATGACGAGCAAGTTGCCTCCATCCGCTCCAGCCTGGAAACCGCCCGCGCATCAGGCAATGCCGATGCAGTTGCCAGCTACAAAGAAGCCCTGCGCCTCGCGGAAGAACTGCATCAGAAGAAGATGGCCACCATCAAAGCCGAACAAGCCGCCGCAGCTCAAGAGGTGGCTGAGGCCAAGAAAGCAGCAGCTTCAAATCCATCCGCGAAGGCATCCACTGCAGCTAAGACAGCAAACCAAAACACAAGCGAGACAACTACTTTGTCCAGGGAAATCACCATCAAT
>NZ_BAAGVN010000084.1:0-52048 GCF_054780855.1 Pseudaeromonas pectinilytica | reverse complement strand
ATGGAACTGGTCAGGATCGGCTGTCGAACGGCTCCAATGCCGCAACGCCTGTTGAAGCTGGCTGAGTCTCGATGGTAATCAGGAACCCTTTTGTATACATTATTCCGATAACGCCAAATCGGCACTAGATCTAGAGATTCCTCAGTAATAACAAGAGGCTCTGCTACCACCTCTTGCCAATCTGCATCTTCCAAAACTAGCCAATTAACGAATGGCAGTAACGAATCGGCTAGGCTGCGTACTGTCTTCAAACTAATTGGTTGGCCCATTGCCCGGGCCCGGGCCCCCTCTGAATCAGCACCTAGATGATCCTGATCCATATTTCGCCTCATTGAGAACTCGCCAGTGAAACGCTGAATCAGAAATAGATTTAGCTCACAACAAAGGTCGATACGTGCCGAACAATAGATTAGTGGGAAGCGATCTATAACTCGATCTGTGTGATATGCAATTTCACGGAGCCCATGTTCATCCGTTACGTACTGCTGATTTTCATCGAGAATAAAATGCGGGCGCAACCCTAGATTGATCTGAACATTGAGCACACGGGCCTTACTATTGCTAGACGAACTCATTAGACACCCACAACCAAGTACCATATCAACATCCTAGTAACACAAATAACAAAATTCAACGCATCAATGTGAGCGTTACAAAAATAGATTCCAGTACCCTTTGGGCAAGGGCTACGCCTGGACACCGGGTATCTACAGTGCCGAGCAGGTCGCAGGCTGGCGCTTGGTCACCGATGCGGTCCACGCCAAGGGCGGGCTGATCTTTGCCCAGCTCTGGCATGTCGGCCGGGTCACCCACAGCGATAATATCGGCGGTGCCCAGCCTCTTTCGGCATCGGCCATCAAGGCCGAAGGCGTACGGGTATTTATTGATAACGGCAGCGAAGCGCCCGGCTTTGTCGAGGTCTCGACCCCTCGGGCTATGACTCAGCAGGATATCGACGCCGTGGTTGCCGAGTTTCGTCAAGCCGCCCGTCATGCCCTGGAGGCCGGTTTTGACGGCATAGAGCTGCATGGCGCCAATGGCTACCTCATCAATCAGTTCCTCGACTCCGGCTCCAATGCCCGCACCGACAACTATGGCGGCAGCCTGGAAAACCGCCTGCGCTTCCTGCGCCAGGTCACCAGTGCCGTGATCGCCGAAATTGGTGCCGAGCGGGTGGGCGTCCGGCTGGCACCACTCACCACCCTCAATGGCACCGTCGATGCCGATCCGGAGACGACCTACACCGCCGCCGCCGCCCTGCTGGGAGAGCTGGATATTGCCTACCTGCATATTGCCGAAGCCGATTGGGACGATGCCCCCGTGATGCGCGATGCCTTCAAGGCTGCACTGCGTGCCGCCTTCCCCAATGTTCTGATCTACGCAGGTAAATACGATGCAGACCGGGCTCGCGCCGCTATCGCCGCCGGTTGGGCCGATCTGATCGGTTTTGGCCGCCCCTTCGTCGCCAATCCGGACTTGCCAGAGCGAATCCAGCAGCAGCGGCCCTGGGCGGCTCATGATCCGGCGACTCTGTTTGGCGGCGGTGCCCACGGCCTGACCGACTACCCGCGCAGTCAACCTTGAGGGAGCGGAGTCAGGACTCCGACAACCGCAGACACCCAGGGCGGCCATTAGGCCGCCCTGGGTTTTTCTGATCGCCTAAAGCTAAAGAGTGAGACAGGAGGCGGAGGGAAAATAAACCGATTGCCGCGTCTATTCATTCACGAAAAACAGGGGAACGTAGCGGAAAGCTCCGGCAGCCAAGATGGGGGGCCAGGAACATCGCAGGGTTATGGCGCGGGCAGCCAGCTTAATTGATAGCCATGCTTGCCCAGCTGTTTGGCCTGGTACATGGCCCGGTCGGCACAATCCAGCGCCTGGTCGTAACCCACACCATTCCCCTGCCACAAGGCTACACCGATACTCATGCCGATCTGGATCGGCTGACCATCCAGCTCCTGATAGTCGGCACTGTGGGCCAACAACTGGCCCGCTAACTGGCGCACCGTTGCTTCGCTGACCTGCTGATCCAGATAGATCACAAACTCATCTCCCCCCATGCGCGCCAACAGACCGCTAGGGGGCGTCACATGCCGCAACCAGTCGGCAACCCGCAGCAACAGCCGATCCCCACAGGAGTGGCCCAGGGAATCATTGACCGCCTTGAAGTCATCCAGATCGATAAACAGCAAGGCCGCAGCATCCTGCACCTGCGCCATCCGCCACTGACTGGCCTCGGAGAACGCCTGCCGGTTATACAAGCCGGTCAACGGCTCGGTCTGCACCTGCTGCGCCAGCCGCAGTTCATACTCCTTGCGCTGGGTGATATCGACATGGGCGCCCATGATGCGCAGCGGCAATCCGTGGGCATCGCGCTCGATGATCCGCCCCCGATCCCATAACCAGGTTACCGATCCATCCGGTGACAAAGTCCGGTATTCGGCTTCGTAGAAGGGATATTTCCCATTGAGATGACCAAGGTAGCTATCCAGCGCCGCCGTGGCATCCGCCGGATGTAACTTGGCACGCCAGAGCTCAAAATGCGGGGCCATCTGGCCATGTTCAAAATTTTGCAGATTAAAGACCGTCAGCTCACCACTGGGAATCATCCCCTGCCACAGACAGAGTCCGGTCCCATCCAGCGCGGCATTGAGCTTCTCATGCAACAACCGGTTTTCCTGCTGGAGCTGGGCCAGTTGCGACCTCAGCGCCGCCAACTCGCGAGCGGACACCCTCGTCGTCTCGGATTGCGAGTCCATAAGCAGCATCTCTTGTTCCTCGGCCTGACGGGCTGACACCATCGCGACTACATCCTTCTTAACTGCACGCATTCCGGGACACCATGGCCCTACATCTATCACCCGGGCTTCCGGACTCGATCGTTATTCTGGAAAACTCCTGATAAACCGGTTGAATCAACTAGATTTTCCGTCCCTGAGAATATCGTTGTGAGCGATGAAATAAAAGTCGGTTAGTTAGCGATATCCACAAGATTTTGGCGCATAAAAAACGCCGCAGGGAGCTGCGGCGCACAGTGTGATCGTAAAAAAGTATGATCGCGAAATAAGAAAGGCCGATGACAGACTCAAACCGGTAAGATGACCGCGCCTCGCCGTTGTCGGCGCTCACTAACCAGGGTCAATCCCAGCGCCGCCACCACGATCAGAGCCCCCACCCAAGGGGTGTGCATCAGCCCCAGATGCTCGACCACCACACCACCAACCACAGAGCCAATGGCAATCCCGATATTGAAGGCCGCAATATTCAGCCCCGAAGCCACATCCACGGCCTTCGGCGCATGACGCTCGGCTTCTTGCACCACCAGCACCTGCAGCGCCGGGACATTGCCAAAGGCAAAGCCTCCCCACACCAGCACCGTCAATACCACCAGCAGCGGATGGCTGGCAGTGAAGGTCAAAGCCAGCAGGATGGCTGCCAGGCCGCTGAACAAGATTTTGAGTGCCGGGATGGCACCTTTCCTATCCGCCAACTTGCCTCCCCAGATATTGCCCACCGCCACGGAAACCCCATACACCAGCAGGATCAAGCTGATACTGGAGGCCGAAAACCCACTGACCTGCTGCAGGATGGGCGCCAGAAAGGTAAAGGCGGTGAAGGCGCCACCATAGCCCAGCGCCGTCTTGGCATAGACGCGCAGCAGCGCAGGCTGGGTCAGCACGACAAGCTGATCCCGCAAGGATGCTGCAGCGCCCCGTGGCAGGTTGGCCGGGATCAGACAATAACTGCCCACACAGGCGATGAGGCCCAATGCCGACACCACCAGAAAGGTCTCCCGCCAGCCGAACAGCTGCCCAATCCAGGTACCCAACGGCACTCCAGTGACCAGCGCGACCGTCAAACCGGTGAACATGATGGCGATAGCACTGGCCGCCTTCTCTTTAGGCACCAGACTGGTTGCAATGGTCGAGCCGATGGAGAAGAAGACGCCATGGGCCAAGCCGGTCAGCACCCGAGCCAGGATCAGGGTGCCATAATCCGGAGCCTGCCAAGCCAGAAGATTGCCCAGGGTAAACAAGGCCATCAATCCAACCAGCAACCACTTACGGGGTAACTTGCCGGTCACCGCCGTGAGCAGAGGCGCGCCGATGGCTACCCCCAGGGCATACAGACTGACCAGCAAACCGGCCGAGGGCAGAGTCACCTGCAACTGAGAGGCGATAGTCGGCAGCAAGCCGACAATCACAAATTCCGTGGTGCCGATGGCAAAGGCACTGAGGGTGAGAGCAAAAAGCGCCAGAGGCATAACATTCTCCTAAACAGAGTGAGCGATATAAACCGATGGCGCTTAGTATGGGGGGCTCGTTTATGTGCAAAAATGACGATAAAATCAGAATTAAAATGTTACTGGAGCAGCAATGAAGACCCATTCCGATGAGTTGGCCCTCTATGTGGCCGTGGTGGAAGCCGGGAGCTTTCGTCAGGCGGCGGAGAATCTGGGCATCGACAATTCGGTGGTCAGCCGTGGCGTCAAGCGGCTGGAGGCCAAGCTAGCCACCGTCTTGCTCCATCGCACCACGCGACGAGTGACCCTGACGGCGGAAGGGGAATGGTTCTATGAGCGCGCGGCGCGGATCCTCAACGAAATGAGCGCCGCCGAGAGCAACTTGCTGGCCCGGCGTGAACATCCCAGCGGGATCCTCAAGGTGGATGCCGCCTCGCCGTTTATCCTGCATCAACTGGTGCCCATCATCGGCGAATTCCGTCAGCGCTATCCGGATATAGAACTGCATCTGGAAAGCTCGGATGGCTTTATCAACCTGCTGGAGCGCCGCATCGATGTCGCCATCCGGATCGGAGAGCTGACGGATTCCTCGCTGCGCGCCATGCCGCTGGGCCATTCACGACTGCGGATTCTGGCCTCCCCTGCCTATCTGGCTCGCGCCGGAACGCCGCACCTGCCGGCCGATCTCGCCGACCATCAACGGCTGGGTTTTATCACCCCGGAGCATCTCAACCACTGGCCTTTGCTCGGTGAACAGGGCGATCGTCTGCCGATCACGCCCCAGATCCGCGCCAGTTGGCTCTGGCCGGTGAGGGCCTGGTCTGTTTGTCGGATTTCATGACTGCGGCCGATCGAGCCAGTGGCGCCCTGGTCGAAGTGCTGGCGCGCTCCAACAGCGGAGCCTCGCGCCCGATCAATGCGGTGTTCTACTCCGATGCCCAGCGCAATCCGCGATTACGGGTCTGGCTGGATTTCCTGCGCGAGAAGCTGGCCACAGGGAACAATTAGCGGGCCCCATGAAGCACTCACTTCGCAGCCAACCCTTATCGGGTCGGCATCTATACTCTTAACAGGTCTGTTTCAGCACCGGTGATCCCATGGCTTTGCAACCACACGTCCGGATTATGTCCCGGCCCCGTGCCCATCCTGATAGCGAGCAAGATGTCGCGCACATCGCCCGACGATACGGACTCTTGCCCTTACTCTGCGCCGGGCTGCTCTGTACCCAGGCGCAGGCCGCGTGCCTGATCACTCTGGGTTACCATGACGAGCCGATCCCGCCCCATATCGAGCGGGCGGTGCCCAGTGCTGAGCCTCAAGGCAGAGCCATTGAACTGGTGACACAAGCTGCGCGCGAGCTGGGGTGCCTGATTGTCTGGCAGCGACTGCCGAACTTGCGCGTCTTGCATGCCGCCATCCATGAACAGAGTGATGGCGCCCTGTTCTACTCTTGGACCAAGGCCCGCAGTCTGCAACTGATCTACCCGCAGCAGGGTGGTCGCCTCGACGCCAGTCGGCGCCTGGCGACCTTAAATTATGTGCTCTATCGGCGCCAGGGTTCCGATGTCGATTGGGATGGGAAAACGCTCACCCCGCACGCCTGTGTGGTGGGATTCAATGAGGGGTGGTCGATTGGCAGTTATCTGGACGAACGCGGCATCCCCCACAGCGGTGCCAATGACAGTGAACATAATCTCAAACGTCTGGAAAAAGGCCGGATCTGTGCTTATGCCACGCTGGAGGAATCCGGTGATGCCGCCATTGCACATTTTCCGGGACGCTTCGAAAAGTTGCCCATCTCCTTGCTGCGTAAGGATTACTTTTTGGTGTTTAACCCCTTTTACTACCGGCAACATAGTCAGCAGGTGGAGCAGCTCTGGAACAAAATCGGTCGGCTGCGCGAGCAGGCCCAGGCCCATTCCGGGATCGAGTCAAAATAACACCCAGAGTCAATACGACTCAGTCCTTTGCGAGGTCAAATAGACACACAACAAACCATTAACACAGATATCTTATTGTTTATATTCAATAAAATATCCTGGCACGCTCCTTGTAATCCCTATTCTGGTCTGGGCGCTGAACTGCGAGTTCGGCCGCCTTTTATCAGGATTTGTGCAAGGAGCTCTCCCCATGTTTTGCGTCCAATGTGAACACACCATTCGTACCCCGGTTGCCACCGGTTGCAGCTACGCCATGGGCATGTGCGGCAAGACCAGCGAAGTCTCGGATCTGCAAGATGTGCTCATCTATCTGCTGCAGGGCGTCAGTGCCTATGCCCTCAAGGCGCGGGAGTTCGGCATTATCGATCGCCACATCGACGCCTATGTCTGTCAGGCCTTCTTTGCCACCCTGACCAACGTCAACTTCGATAGCCAACGTATCATTGCCTTCATCGACGAAGCCCAACGTAACCGTGCCAGCCTCAAGGAGCGTTATGAAGCCGCCTGTCTGGCCGCCCGTCAGACCCCAGCCCTGATGACGGGTCCTGCCGCCGTGGAACTGACCAGCGAAAAAGCCACCCTGCTGACCCTGGCTCCCAGTGCTGCGGTCAATCGCGGCCTGAGCGAAGTCGGAGCCGATATCCTCGGCCTGCGTCTGCTGTGTCTGTATGGTCTCAAAGGCGCCGCCGCCTACATGGAACACGCCCGGGTGCTGGGTGAGCAGGATGATGCGGTCGGTGCCGAATTCCACGACATCATGGCCTGGCTGGGTACCGATCCCAGCGATATGAACGAACTGCTGGCCTGTGCCATGCGCATCGGTACCATGAACTACCGCATCATGGCCATGCTGGACAAAGGCGAAACCGAAACTTTCGGTCACCCCGAGCCGGTACAGGTCAATATCAAGGCGGTGGCGGGTAAAGCCATCCTGGTCTCCGGCCACGATCTGCATGATCTGCAGAAGATCCTCGAGCAGACTGTCGGCACCGACATCAACGTCTACACCCACGGCGAGATGCTGCCCGCCCACGGCTACCCGGAATTGAAGAAGTATCCTCATCTGGTCGGCAACTACGGCACCGCTTGGCAAAACCAGCAAAAAGAGTTTGCCGCCTTCCCCGGCGCCATCGTCATGACCTCCAACTGCATCATCAATCCGGATGTCGGTCAGTACCGGGATCGGATCTACACCCGCAGCATCGTCGGCTGGCCTGGTGTCACCCACCTGGAAGGAGATGACTTCTCGGAAGTGATCGCCAAGGCGCAATCCCTGGCGGGCTACCCGCATAGCGAGATCCCGGCCTATACCAGCACCGGCTTTGCCCGCAATGCGCTGATGGCGGCGGCTCCGGCGGTGATCGAGCAGGTCAAGGCCGGCAACATCAAGCACTTCTTCCTGATCGGCGGCTGCGATGGCGACAAGTCCGAGCGCAGCTACTACACCGACATGGCCAAGGCGGTACCAGACGACTGTGTGATCCTGACCCTGGCCTGCGGCAAGTTCCGTTTCAACACCTTCGAATACGGCGACATCAACGGCATCCCGCGTTTCCTGGATGTTGGCCAGTGCAACGATGCCTACTCAGCCATCCAGTTGGCCATCGCGCTGGCGAACGAGTTCGGCTGTGGTGTCAATGAGTTACCGCTGTCGATGGTACTCTCCTGGTTCGAACAGAAGGCGATTGTCATCCTGCTGACCCTGCTCTCTTTAGGCATCAAGGGCATCCGTGTCGGTCCCACCGTACCGGGCTTCCTGACGCCGAACCTGCTGGCCTATCTGCAGGAGAACTTCGATCTGAAACTGATTGGCACCGTCGAACAGGACTTGGCCGATATGCTGGCCGCCTGATAGGATGGCCCTCTGCTCCTCAAGAGCCGAGGGCCATTTTTTCTGTTCACCCAAGGCGACGACCTTACTTGAACGATCCGGTGATGACCGAACGACCAAAGATTGCCGGACGATCAGAGATTGCCCAACGATCAGGAATTACCGTGAGAGAACGACCGCACCCTCGGTCAGCCACCGACAGGAACCCGCTATGATGCCACTTTCAAGTCTGCTCACAGCCCCACTCTGGAGCGAGGGCGAACGTGAACTGATATGTCTGCACCGGCAGGATGAAACCCGGGATGGCGACACCATCACCGCCACCACGCTGGTGTTTCAGACCCATCCCCAACCGAGCCGTTTTCACTATCGGCCCGGTCAATTCTTACTGTTGAGCGTCACACTCGACGGACAGCGCCTCCATCGCGCCTATTCACTCTCCTCCTCCCCCACCCGTCCCAACACGCTGGCCATTACCGTCAAGCGAGTCGCGGGTGGACGCGTCTCTAACTATTTGCTGGATACCCTGCAGCCGGGGATGACCCTGCGGGCACTGGCTCCCAGCGGCCAGTTTCATCTGCCCGACACCTTGCCCCGTAACCTCCTGCTACTCAGCGGCGGCAGCGGCATCACGCCCATGCTCTCCATCGGTCGCGCCCTGCTGGATCTGCACGCCGATTGCCAGATCCATTTCGTGCACAGTGCACGCCATGCCGGTGATCTCATCGCCCGGCAACAACTGGTGCACTGGGCCCAGCGTCATTCCAATTTTCATCTGACCCTGCTGCTCGAGCAGGCTTCCAGCGATCTGCCGTGTATCGAAGGCCGTCTGAGTGCCGAGCACCTGGCGACCCTGACTGCACCGCTGAGCGATTACGCCATCTTCCTGTGTGGTCCCGGCGGTTACATGAGCGCGGTCAAGACCCTGCTGGCCGCACCGGCCTATCAGAACATTGCCCTGTATCAGGAAGATTTTTCACCCAGTACCGCTCCGGGATCTGCCCCTCATGTCGGTACCAGCCCACAGGGCGCCACTGCCGATGTCGGCCTGTCGGCTCCCGGCTTCAGCCTGTCGGTCCCGGCCTTTGGCCATCAGGGTCATATTGGCACGGATGAGACCCTGCTGGCCGCTCTGGAGCGCGAAGGATTGCCGATCATCGGTGCCTGCCGCTCCGGTGTCTGTGGCAGTTGCAAGTGCAAGCTCGAGCAGGGCGAGGTCGCCAGCGGCCCGCAACTGGCTCTGAGCGCCGAGCAGATTGCCGAAGGCTATGTGCTCGCCTGCGCCAGTACGCCGCGCAGTAACCTGCAAGTCACTCTGGGCTAAGCCTCTGCCAACAGCAGACTCTATTGATGGTTTATCAGTGCGCTCCGCCAGCGGGGCGCCGATTAGAAGGATCCAAACAATGCATACTCTTCCCAAGCAGCGTCTGGTCGTGGTCGGCAACGGCATGGTCGGACACCGTTTTTTAGAAGAACTCTGTGAGCGCAGCGATGCGGGCCAATTCGAGATCACCGTCTTTTGCGCCGAGCCCCGTCTGGCCTATGACCGGGTACACCTCTCCTCCTATTTCTCCCATCACACCAGCGAGGAGCTCTCCCTGGTCAAGCCCGGCTTCTACGAGAAGCAGGGGATCCGCGTGCTGCTCAACGAAGCGGTCAAGCAGATCGATGTCCAGCAGCGGCAAGTGCATTCCAACAAGGGCACTGTCGTCGAGTACGATGCCCTGATCCTGGCCACCGGCTCCTACCCCTGGGTGCCGCCGATCACCGGCAGCAGCCATCATGAATGTTTCGTCTACCGCACCATCGAAGACCTCAAAGCCATCCGCGCCGCCGCCAAACAGGGCAAGAGTGGCGTGGTCATCGGCGGCGGCTTGCTGGGTCTCGAGGCCGCTGGTGCCCTCAAGGCGCTGGGGCTGGAAACCCATGTCGTGGAGTTTGCGCCCGTGCTGATGGCCGAACAGCTGGATCGCATGGGCGGTGAGCTGTTACGCCGCAAGATTGAGGCCATGGGGGTACAGGTTCATACCGGCAAGAGCACTCAGGAGATCCTGATGCACGGCGGCAAAACCGCGGCCCACCGCCTGAACTTTGCCGATGGCACCCAATTGGAAGTGGACGTGGTGGTGTTCTCCACCGGCATCCGCCCGCAAGACACGCTGGGGCGCTACAGCCAGCTGGCGATTGCCGAACGGGGCGGTATCGTCATCGATGATCACTGTGTCACCTCGGATCCGCATATTTATGCCATCGGCGAATGCGCCGCCTGGCAGGGCCGCTTCTTCGGTCTGGTCGCCCCGGGTTACAAGATGGCCCAGATCGTGGTCGATCAGCTGCTCGGTGGCAACAGTCGCTTCGAAGGCGCCGATATGAGCGCCAAGCTCAAGCTACTGGGGGTTTCCGTTGGCTCGATCGGCGATGCCCACGGTCGCACGCCCGGCAGCCACAGCTATGTGTTCCAGGATGATCACGCCGGGATCTACAAGAAGATCGTGGTCAGCGCCGATGGCCAGAGCCTGCTCGGCGCCGTGCTGGTCGGCGATGTGGAGGATTACGGCAATCTGCTGCAGATGAAGCTTAACGGGCTGCCTTTACCGGCCCATCCGGATAGCCTGATCCTGCCCGCCTATGCCGGTGCCAAACCGACGCTGGGCGTCGATGCCCTGCCGGACAGCGCCCAGATCTGCTCCTGTTTTGATGTTACCAAGGGGCGCATCGCCGCCGCCGTGGCCGCGGGTCACCACACTCTCGCCGCCCTCAAGGCCGAGACCAAAGCCGGAACCGGCTGTGGCGGGTGCGTGCCCCTCATTACCCAGGTACTCAACAGCGAACTGGCCAAGCAGGGGGTCGAGGTCAAGAATCACCTCTGCGAACACTTCCCCTACTCCCGCCAGGAGTTGTTCCATCTTCTCAAGGTAGGCCAGATCAAAAGCTTCGAGCAGGCCATTGCGCAACACGGCCACGGCTATGGCTGCGAGGTGTGCAAACCGACCATAGGCTCCATTCTGGCATCCTGCTGGAATGAGTATGTGCTTTCTCCCCAACTCACCGGGCTGCAGGACACCAACGACATCTTCCTCGGCAACATGCAAAAAGATGGCACCTACTCGGTGATCCCGCGGATGGCCGGTGGCGAAGTCACCCCCGAGGGCCTGATGGTGGTGGCCGAGGTGGCGCGGGATTACCAACTGTATACCAAGATCACCGGCGCCCAGCGCATCGGCCTGTTTGGCGCACACAAGGATGATCTGCCCGCTATCTGGAGTCGGCTCATCGCGGCCGGGTTCGAAACCGGTCAGGCCTATGCCAAGGCCTTGCGCATGGTCAAGACCTGTGTCGGCAGCACTTGGTGCCGTTTCGGGGTGCAGGACAGCGTCGGTCTGGGGGTCGAGCTGGAGCATAGATACAAGGGGATCCGCTCCCCGCACAAGATGAAGTTCGGGGTCTCCGGCTGTACCCGTGAGTGTGCCGAAGCCCAGGGCAAGGATGTCGGCATCATAGCTACCGACAAGGGCTGGAACCTGTATATCGGCGGCAACGGCGGCATGAAACCGCGCCATGCCGACCTGCTGGCCAGCGATCTGGATAAAGAGACCCTGATCCGCACCATCGATCGCTTCTTGATGTTCTACATCCGCACCGCCGACAAATTGCAGCGTACCGCCAGTTGGCTGGACAACCTCGAAGGCGGTCTCGACTACCTGCGCGGCGTCATCATCGAGGACAAGCTGGGTCTCGCCGCCGAGCTGGAAGCCGATCTGGCCGCCGTGCGCGCTGACTATGCCTGTGAATGGCAACAGACAGTCGCCGATGTCAGTCAGTTGCCGCGCTTTGCCCACTTCATCAACAGCCCGCAGCACGATCCACTGGTGCAATTTGTCGCCGAACGCCACCAGCACAGACCCGCTGCACCGGCCGAACGAATCCCTGTCTATCAGATCCACCTGGAGGAGCAGCCATGAGCAACCCGAACTGGACCACCATTTGCCCCCTGGACACCATAGTCCCGGGCACCGGCGTCTGCGCCCTGTTGGGGGTACAACAGATTGCTATTTTCCGTCCCCGGCTCAATGACGAACTGTTTGCGCTGGACAATATCGACCCGTTTGCCCAGGCCAGCGTACTCAGCCGTGGCTTGCTTGCCGAGCATCAGGGCGAACTCTGGGTCGCCAGCCCGGTGAAGAAACAACACTTCCGCCTGCGGGATGGTCACTGTCTGGAAAACGGTGACTTTTCGGTGACCAGCTTCCCGGTGCGTGTGGCAGCCGGTCAGGTGCAGATAGCCGTCTGATGTTCTGTCGCGGGATGCTGGCATCCCGCGCTATTCCATCTCAAGGAGCACTCCATGTTTACGGACACCATCAACAAATGCGCGGCCACTGCCGAGCGAATCGTCAAACTCGACCGGCAAAACCCGTTCGGCTTCTGGGTGGCCTCGGCCATGGCCGGAGCCTACGTGGGGTTGGGGATCATCCTGATCTTTACCCTCGGTAATCTGGTCGATCCGGCCCTGCGTCCTTTGGTGATGGGCGCTACCTTCGGTATCGCCCTGACGCTGGTGATCAATGCCGGTGCCGAGCTCTATACCGGCCACACCATGTTCCTGACCTTCGGGGTGAAAGCCGGTCGTATCAGTATCCCGCAAGCCTCCCGCGCCCTATTGCAATCCTGGGTCGGCAACTTGCTGGGCTCTGTGTTAGTCGCTTGGTTGTTCCTGCAAAGCGGTGGCGGCAAGTTACTGCCCGATGCCAGCAGCCTGCTGCACTCGGCGGCACTGGCCAAGACCCAGCTACCGGTCATGGTGTTGCTGGCCAAGGGCATGCTGTGTAACTGGCTGGTTTGCCTGGCGATCTGGATGTGCCAACGGGTGGAAGGCAGCGCCAAGTTCATCGCCATCTGGTGGTGTCTGTTGGCCTTTATCGCCTCCGGTTACGAACACTCCATCGCCAATATGACGCTGTTTGCCCTCTCATGGTTTGGTGCCCACAGCCCGGACTACAGCCTCTCCGGCATCGGCTACAACCTGCTGTGGGTGACGATCGGCAATACAATCTCCGGCGTCGTCTTCATGGGTCTGGGCTACTGGTATGCCACCCCGGCAGCACAACGTCCCCATGCCCACGGCACGACGGCGGCACCCGTCGCCGCCAACGAACAAACCGCGTAACCCGGTAGCACACCTCACAAACACAATCGCCGGTGCAAACCTGCACCGGCGATGGGTGATGATATCTCGGTACACTCCCGGCTCGCGGGTTACTTCTTCTTGGTGGGATGACGCTCTTCGCCATTGACCAGCAATTGATGAAAATTACCATTGCTACGGTAATAGACCTCAGACCCTTCGGTGACAGCACCATAATCCTTGCCATCGACAGTAACCCGGCTCATCTTCACCGCGACCACGTGACCATCAACCTCCATATGCCCGCGTCCAACCAGACGCCCTTCATTGGCCATCACCGAGACATTGCCCTCGTTGGCGGGCCCTTTGTCATATGGATTGGTCCGGTCACACGCCGCAAGCATCCCCACCAGCAACAGTGACAGGCCCCAAGTCATCCTACATTTCATGAACAGCCTCCAAGCTTCTTGAACCCATGCCCAGCATTATGCACAAGATTTGCCAATCTGGATGAGTGACGCAAAAATTCCAGTTAGCAGCCTCGGACTCCAGCGCATCAGCAGGAACCACGTCACGATCTATCCCAGGTGAGACAAACGTTTGGCTATTTAGCAAAATTAATAGAATCAATCAGATATAAAACTGGATCTCCCAGCACAAGCGCCTAAAATATCGCCCATTTTCAAACCCCTCCCTTTATTGCCAGCGAGAAGTTTATGGATACCCAATCGTCACCCCACGCGGCGGCAAGCCCACGCCCAGCGTCAAATTCACATCATGATCTGGTCTACGGGCTGGATGCCAGACCACCGCTGCCGCAGACTATTTTTGCCGCCTTGCAGCATATGCTGGCCATGTTTGTCGGCATCATCACCCCGCCGCTGATCATCGCCAACGCGCTGGGACTCAGTGGCGAGGACACCCGCTACATCGTCTCCATGTCGCTATTGATGTCCGGGATTGCCTCCTTTATCCAGAGTCGACGCTTCGGTCCAGTGGGCTCGGGCCTGCTCTCGGTACAGGGCACCAGCTTCAACTTTTTAGGGCCGATTATCGCCTCGGGTCTGGCCCTCAAGCAGGCCGCCATGCCGACCGAACAGATGCTCGGCACCCTGTTTGGTACCATTCTGGTCGCGGCTATCAGCATGATCATCGTCAGTCGCTGCCTGCATCTGATCCGTCAGGTCATCACCCCTCTGGTCACCGGCATCGTCGTGCTACTCATCGGCCTGACCCTGATCAAGGTCGGTCTTATCAGCATGGGTGGCGGTTTTGCCGCCATGGGGAACGGTAGCTTCGGCAGTGGCGAAAATCTCGGTCTGTCGCTGTTGGTGCTCGTCACCATAGTGCTGCTGCAACGCAGCCAGAACCCCTGGTTACGCCTCTCGGCCATCGTCATCGCCATGCTGGTCGGTTATATCGCCGCCTTCTTCATGGGACGACTCAACCCGCTGCAAGGAGCTGAAGCCTGGATCGCCCTGCCGCAACCCTTCCGCTATGGCATCGGTTTTGACTGGCAATTCTTCATTCCGATCACCGTCATCTTTGTGGTGACGGCCTTGGAAGCCATCGGTGACATGACCGCCACCTCCGATGTCTCCGGCGAGCCGGTCGATGGCCCTGTGTATATGGCCCGCATCAAGGGTGGCGTACTCTCCGACGGTCTCAACTCCATGCTGGCCGCTGTGGTCGGCACCTTCCCGATGTCGGTGTTTGCCCAGAACAATGGCGTCATCCAACTGACCGGCGTGGCCAGCCGCTATATCGGTTTCTTCATCGCTGCCATGCTGGCGTTGCTGGGTTTGCTGCCAGGTGTGGCGGCCTTTATCCAGCAAATTCCGGAGCCGGTTCTGGGCGGTGCCACCGTCGTCATGTTCGGCACCATAGCCGCTGCCGGGGTACGCATCATCTCCCGCGAAGTGCTGGATCGCCGTGCGTTGATGATATTGGCGGTCTCTCTGGCCATGGGCTTGGGAGTGGCGCAGGTACCGGAAGTGCTGCAGCACCTGCCGGAATTGCTCAAGAGCGTGCTCTCCTTTGGCGTCGCCACCGGCGGCATTACCGCTATGGTATTGAACCTGTTGCTGCCCCGCCGCACCGTAGCGGTTGTCGGATAACCCCGCAGCGGCCTAAAAAACCAGGGGCGCTAGAGCGCCCCTTTGTCTTGGTGCCCTGAAGCTGTGCCCGCCATGGCCGGAACTTGTGTGAGCATAGATTCAAGTGCAGGGTGATTGGGGTGGGTCAAGCGGAAGTGCCGTAGATGTTCGTCGGCTTGTTGGGACTCGCCACTGCGTTGCAGGGCCATCGCCAAAGGCAATTCGGCCTCCAGCACACCATGCCCGAACGCCTTTTCCAGATAGAAAGCGGCTCGCTTATTATGACCCGAGACCAGCAGGAACTGGCCATAGCGGTAGAGGGCATCCCCGTCTTCCGGGCTTTGCAGCAACCAGCGATTGAAGGCCAACTCGGCACGCTCGGCCGCACCGCGAATCCCCAGCTGATAGCCCATGGTTGCCAGCATGGCACAACGCTTGAGCAGCGCGGTCGTCCCCTGCTCCAGTACCGCTAAGCCAACAATCGACTCCAGCACCTGCAGGTCGGCCATCACCCGTTGCCGCTCATCACGCGTATCAAATCCGGATGGTGCAGCCTGGGTATGCGCCGCCAAATCGGCCAGCCACGAGTCGAGATAAGCAAAATCAATCTGGCTACGAGTGTGCGCCTTGTCGATCGTCACCAACCGCTCGGGATGATAATGACCATACTCGCCCGCAGACGCCTGCTGGGTGAATACCGACAATACCAACCCCATGCAACCCCATATACAGCAGCGCATCTTGATCCTGTGTCCAGGTTAAACGATGAGAGCCATATTAATCCGCAGGTTGCGAGCTGTCTGCTTTTTGAACGATGGATGAGCTGAAATTTGGTGATGGCTCACTCCTCACAAGCTCGGCCGGGGTAGCCAGGAAGCGTGGCCGCAGCCGGTAAACACGCCAGAATCTCGCTGGCTTTGAGTAGGGTCGGCAGATTGTCTGCCGTGACCTGACGCCAATTGAGTTTTTCGCCCAGATATTGCGCCCAGGCAAACTCGATGAAGTAGATTTGCCCCTGCTTGGCATACAGGCCCGCATCTTCGGCAAAGCCAGCCAGGGAACGATAGGGATAATCAGGTAACAGCGCGATATGGTTGGGCAACTGCTCGGGCTTGACCTCATGACCACGCTCATCCTTGAGCCAGGCCCAATGATGAGCCTGCATCTGTGACCAGAACAGCTCAGGTTCGGTCAAGATCCCTTCAATGACCACGGGGACCTCCCGCATCCCCAGGCTCCACAAGGTGCGCGTCAAATGATGACGGTCCACCAGCCAGAAACGGCCATCCGGACCAATCACCACCGGAATGCGCTTCTTTTCAGCCAGGGCCCATAACTTCTTGGCGCTTTTATGTTTCAAGGCATTGGCTTCGGTCTGCACCTGCAACAACCCCACACCCGGCTGGGTCGGATGCAGATCATTGATTGCCAGGCGGCACCAGCTACCGATCTTCAAATCGGCCCGACATGGATCGTCCACATGCTTGGCCCACAACAAGGGTGAACAGAGCGTCAGGAAGACAAAAATAACTCCGCGTCGTAGCGGGTCCCATAGTCGATATCCGCTGCGATACCAGGCCCGAGCATTACCACCTTGCATAACCGGCTCCATCCACTATCCGGGGCCCGAAATCCGGGTCCGCCATCAAACCCGGCTACTCTACTCCTTCGGTAAAATGGATGACAACCGCTAATCCATTCGAGTCATACATGCGCCTATCCGAGTGACCATGAAGCATCAAGCATGCTTTCTTCGCTGCCGCGGATTTTTACGGCTAGGTGACTGTTCTTCGCCGAGTCCTGGGCGTACTTTAAAGGCATCCCGGCGCGGAGAGCCCCGCCGTTTGCCGTTATCCTGTATCGAACCCATCTTCTGGAGTCATCCTGACCATGCATCTGGCGCATTCCTATTTCAGTCAACTCAACCACGATTATCTGGCTGTTCATCATCAAAAAGAGACCCTGTTCTGGGATACCTATATGGGGATCAGCGAGGATCATGAGGGATTTGCCGCAGCCGAAAAACAGTACAAACAATTCATCGCCAATGGCCAACGACTGGAGGAGTTGCGTACCCATATCCAGCGTCTGGAGCAGCAGGAGCCCAGCACAGAGCGCGATGATTTACTCGTAGGTTTACGTGGCTGGTATAGCTTCTTCGATTGCAATGCCATCGAAAATGCCAGCGCCCAGGCAGAACTGGAGTACTTGATTGAACTCGAAGCCGCGCTGTTCGCCCGTCGCAAGCACTTCAAACCCAGCCACCTGGATGGCAGTGGAGAACCGGTCGAAGCATCCTTAGGTGCCCTGCTGACCAATCTGGCGACCAACGAAGTGGAGGAGCAGCGTCTTAGCTCCCATCAGGCCCTGCTGGAAGTAGAACAGTGGGTACTGAAAAATGGACTCATCGATATCATTCAGCAACGCAACCGCTTCGCCCGCAGCCTGGGCTATCGCAACTATTTTGACTACAAGGTCCAGAAAAGCGAACGCATGACCCCGGAACAACTGTTTGCCATCCTCGATCGCTTCGAAGTGCAAACTCGGGATGTGAATCAGCGGAGTCTTGAACAACTCAAGGCACAACGCGGAGCAAGCGCAACTGCGCCCCATAACGTGCGCTTCTTCAGCAGTGGCGATGTCAACCGCAAGCTGGATGCCTATATGCCGTTTGCCTCGGCACTGTCACGCTGGATCCGCAGCTTTCAGCGCCTGCGTATCGATTTTTCCGGCGCCAATCTGACCCTGGATCTGCTCGAGCGTACCGGCAAATATGAAAATGGCTTTATGCATGGGCCAGTACCGGCATTTCTCAATGCCGGTCAGTGGCAACCGGCGACCATCAATTTCACCAGTCTGGCGAAACCGGATCAGGTTGGCAGTGGCCTCAATGGTCTCAATACCCTGTTCCATGAAGGAGGCCATGCCGCCCACTTCGCCAACATCCGGCAAAATTCTCCCTGTTTCTCCCAGGAGTTCGCCCCGACCTCCATGGCCTATGCCGAAACCCAGTCCATGTTCTGCGACAGTCTGCTGGATGATGCCGACTGGTTGACCCGCTACGCCACCGACCCGCAAGGCGCTCCCATTCCCGCCAGCCTGATCCACGAGCTGATTGTCGCCAAGCAACCCATGCGTGCCTTCGGTGAACGCCATATCTTGCTGGTGCCCTACTTCGAGTGGGCCTGCTACCAGATGTCCGACGAGCAGATGACGCCTGCCGCCCTCACGGCGCTGGTCCGCGAGGTGGAACAGCGCATTCTCGGGATTGCGGCCAGTCCACGGCCGACGCTGGCGATCCCGCACTTGCTGTCCCAGGAGTCTGCCTGCTCCTATCATGGCTATCTGTTGGCTCTGATGGCGGTCGAGCAAACCCGGGCCTTCTTCTTGCAGCGGGATGGCTATCTGACCGACAACCCGGCCATAGGCCCAGATCTGGCTCATCACTATTGGCAACCGGGCAACCGGCTGACCCATGACGAGACGCTGCGCAGCCTGACCGGCGAAGGCTTCAACCCGGATTATCTCGCCAACGTCTGCAACCTCAGCGTGGAGGCTTGCTGGCAAGCCGCACAGGCCAGTATCGCGGCCGCCGCCTCACGCCCGATACCGACGGATGAGTTTGCATTGAACGCCCATATCCGCCTGGTACATGGCAACGAACTCATTGCCGACAATCAGGAAGGCGATGCGCAGATGTGTGAACAATTCGCCGCGTGGATCCAGCGTCACTACGGATAAACAACAGAGCATTTCCATAGGCAGGCCCCGAAAGGGGCCGCTTTGCTTACATGGGTTAACGTTCTTTGCTGAAGTTTACCCCTCGCCCGCTTGTCCACGCCCCCGCTGATTCCGGATACTTGATGCTTGAATAGTTTGATAAAACGACAGGCTCGACGTGCTGGCACAGACGGCAGAGCGAGTGAAGAATTTGTACATGAAGTCCATTATCTGGTTCAGTATTGGCCTGTTGGTCTCGATGACCACAATGGCACAACCGGGCGGCCCTATACCTGACGGATCCCACCATGGGCGCCCCGCACACTTTGCCCCCCCAGCCCATAGGTATCGGCCACCACATCCTGCACAGGGTCTGATGGTGGATATATTACCGCCCGGGTACAGAACAGTGCTGTTTGCTGGCTTGACCTATTTTGTGTTCAACGAAATCTGGTATCAACTTCACGGCGGGCGCTATGAAGTGGTGGCGCCTCCGGCACAACCCGTCCTCCAACCGGTAGCCACGAATAACCCCTATTACGAGAATGGTCTGACCCGGGTAGACATCAACGGCGTTCGCTATTACGTGCGCGATGGACGCTACTATCGCCGCACCGCCGAGGGTGACTAGCTGGAAGTACCGCCTCCACAGTCATGACGCCAGCAAAGCCTCCCTCACGGCTCTATACCGCCTTCATACATTCGCGAGCCTAGCCCGAGCTTCCAATCCAAGGCGTGCATCGCGATCTGAAGATCGTCAACAACGTCTCGAAAGACCCTGTCCAGTAGAGCAAAAAAAAGCGTCCTCCGAGGAGGACGCAATACGATCAACGTGGAAACGAAGGATAGCTTTATTGGGCTGAGAGTGAGTAAGCCAAGGTGCTGTCATTGAAGGTCACCAGATAGGTGCCGACAACTGCAGTCTTGATATCTGACCCGCTCAGGTTCGCCACACCATCGGCATTGGTATCACCGTAGTTCTTGGTCCAGTCGCCCAGAACATCGAACTTGAAGCGTTGTGAACCCGTCGCATCACCGGCACCGGTAAAGGTGACTTGAGCTTGCCAGGTGTTATTGGCCACCAGCTTCATCGCCGTTGAACCCCAGCTGTTCGGGGTGCCACGGAAGTTGAGGCTGGTCAGATTGCCGGTATAGATAGGGGTGTCATTACCGGAAATCTTGGTCAGCGTGTACTTCAGGGTCGAGTCGTTAAACTGAACCTTGTATTGGCCCACAACGGTACTGTAGATATCAGCGCCGCCCTGCTCGGCCGTGCCGTCCTTGTTGGTATCGCCGTAGTTCTGCGTCCAGTCACCCTTGACGTCAAACTTGAAGCGTTGGTTCGCTTGTCCGTCGAAGGTCACAGTAGCTTCCCAGACATGGTCAGCAACCAACGTCATGGCCGTATTGCCCCAACTGTTGGGTGTGCCGCGAAGATTCAGGCTAGCCAGAGTACTGTTAAAGACCACACTGCCATCGGTTACCGTCACGGTAGCGCTGGCCTTGGAAGTCAGCCCTTCGGCATCGGTAACCGTCACGCTGATGGTCTTGCTGCCCAGTGTATCGAACAGTACGGTTTCATTCTTGCCACTACCACCGGTAGACCAGCTGTAGCCGGTAACGCCCACATCATCAGTGGAGCCGGAGGCATCGAAGACCACGCTGTCGCCCAATTTGACACTCAATGCCTTAGGAGTCAGTGTGGCTACCGGTGCCTTATTGCTGGAGATCTGGGTCAGGGTATAGCTCATATCACTCTCTTTGAGCGAGACCTTGTACTTACCCACGCCATTGAAGTAGATATCCTTGGCGCTTCCCTTGTCAGCAATGCCGTCTGCCTCTGTGTCACCGTAGTTTTCAGTCCAGTTGCCATAGACATCAAACTTGAAGCGCTGGGTACCTGTGGCATCCCCGGCACCGGTGAAGGTGACATCGGCTGACCAAACTCGGTTGGCATCCACCGTCATGGCGGTGCTGGCCCAAGCATTATTGGTGCTGCGGATATTCATGCTGGAAAACTTGTTGATAGGTAACACAGAACCACCGCTACACGGGGTTGACTTGGTGCACTCAGCAACAATGGCAGCCGCTTTCATCCCTCCAACATTAAAGCTGGCCTTACCTGACCCATCGACGGTGACATAAGCGCCACTGCAGTAGTCGTTGCCCGCCAGGATATTGCAGTACTCACCCGCTGGCAGTCCGGTTTGCAGGGAAGCTACCAGGTTTCCAGCTTCGTTGTTGATGGCGACAAACCCCTTACTGCCGCGACCAAAGGCGATCTGGTTATTGCCGTTGTCCCACCAGTTAGTGACCACTTGTCCCTGGGTCCGATTATCAAACAGGGCCATGTTCATGATCATGGGGCGGCGCTGCTCGCAGTTCCATTGGCTGTCACTGCACGGCGTACTGGCCGGGGCGCCCTTGTCGGTCTCATACTTGCCCATATCATTGAAGCGGTAACCGGACATCACCTGCTTCCAACCATAAGGCCAGGCCATCATGAAGACGTTGCCCAGATCATAACGGGCCCCTTCCATGAAGGTCATCATGCCACCACCGCCATGGCCGCGCTCGCGGTCATGGTTCACCACAAAGACAAACGCCTTGTTGGAAGGCAGCAGGCCCCAGCTCTCACCGAACGTTTTCAGGTTTTTGATTTGACCTCGGAAGTTGGCTGCCAAATCACTGCCGTATTTGAACTCGGTGACCGTATCTATATAGGTATATTTGCCCGGCTGGATATCAGCTGACTCGCCCCCGGCACCAATCACCTCCAGATAAGCCTTGGGATTGCCCGCCTTATCCAGAATGGCTTTGAGATCCGATGGTGCCATGTGTTTGGCCGCATCGACACGGAAACCGGCTACGCCCCAACCCATCAGGGTCTTCATATAGGTCGCGACCTGATCCTGCACATAGGAGGAGCCGGTATTCAGATCGGGCATGCCATACAGGGCACCATTCCAGACGACACTGCTTGAGCTATAGGTGGTGATGTCACCATTATGGTGGAAGTCGTTGTAACCAAACTGCGGATAATTGAAGGCACCTGAGTTATAGCTGCTACCGCCCGTTCCGGTATCGGTGCCGCTGGCAAACTGGTTAAATACCGCATCTGCATAGATCTTGACCCCTGCGGCTTTGCAGCGGGTGATCATGCTTCTGAGCTCGGCTTCTGAACCCCCAAAGCTATTGAAGTTCTTCAAGTTAACGGGCTGATACACACTCCACCAGACTTGGCTACCGCGTTTATGCTCGGCTGGCGGCGTAATCTGTACCGCATCAAAGCCCTTGGGGCCTAGTACGGCTTCACACTCATTGGCGATGTCGTTAAATTTCCATTGAAACAGATGCACCATGACACCCGCGTTGGCGGCGTTGCTGGTCAACGCCAGAGCTACAGCAGCGCCCAGCGTCAAGGCACTGAACTTCAGTTTCTTCATTGCGATATTCCCTTCATGTTTTGTCGTCAAGGTGGAATGCCTGGTGCGTTCTTTGCGAACGTCTGTTCGTCATCTCTGGTGCATTCCGTTTCGACAGAGATGAGCTGTCTGCTGACATCAAATTCATTGATGCGAAGCGAGGCAGATTTGATACCCGTGGCGTCCAATTACTGAGTCATGGCGAAAAAATCACGCAATGGCACGATTTGAAATGAATAAAAATAAGCTGATGATTTTAAATAATAAAAAACAAGAGACCTGACGAATCAACAGAGGAAGGCAAGGGTGTAACCGGTCTCAATGACGGTCATTATCCACCTTTTATGCAATCGGTCAGCGTCTTCATTGATATAAATGTAATTTGTGTGAATGAAATGGTTTTCAAATGTAAAAGACGCGGTTTTTGACGTGATCCAGGCCACGGCTTGTCACATTCAGGCCTGACAGTTGCTAAGGCTTTCCCTACAGTGGGCCATCCTGGTTGTAAGGGAAATGAATCCTATGAAATCTACCATGCAGTATCTGGTACTTGGACTGGCTCTAGCGGGTGTCCCGCTGCTGGCCGAGGCTGATGAAAGCGGGGCTATTGGCTTGACCAGCCAGATTGGTCATCTGGCCGATGCCCATACCCTGCTGAGCGAACAACACGAATTGCAGCTGGTGGACATTGAGCAGAAAGGCGAACAGGTTTTCTTACGCCTGCAAGCTCGCAACGGTGAACAGTTGCTGGTTCGAACTCTGGCCGGTAATCCGGCACCGGTCAATTTGCAAACCGGCGCGCAAGTTCTGGTAGCCCACGAGAGCCGTGGCTGGAGCTTCAGCCACGCCGAAGAATTGTTAGCCTTCGTTCCCAATCAATATGGGCGTGCCCTGCTTCTGGATCCCGGAGTCTGAGCCCTCACCATGCCAATATAGTGCTCCCGGGCCATCGGCTGCTGTGTTCGATGGCCAGTGATTACGCCAACCATTTTTGCCAGAATTGTGCCACTCCGGCCGCCTCATCCAGTGCGTAGGGCGCAAAACCAAATTTACGATAGGCGCCTTGCGCTATCTGGTTGTTACCCAACACCTCCAGCGTCAGCTTGCAGCAGCCCCGCTCGTGGGCGATAGACTCCAACTCCGCCAGCAATGCCTGACCCACACCTTGGTTCCGGAATGAGGCCAACACCGCCAGATCATGGATATTTAGCAAAGGCCGCGCCGCAAAGGTCGAAAAACCCGCAAAAGCAGTGGCTAACCCCGCAGCCTCACCGGCGACATAGGCTACCAATCCGACCGCCCCTGGCACCTGTGCCAGCCGGGAGGCCAATTCGGCTTTAACCATGGGTGCCAGACCATGGCCGCCACCCATGGGGTCACGGGCATATTCATCCAGTAATTCCACCAAAATATACGCTGACTCGGGTTGTGAAAAATTAACTCGTCTGATCTCGACACTCATCCCTATTGCCCTCCCGTCTGGCCAAGGCCCATCTTAATCGATTGGATGACAGGATCCAGCAAGCTTGATCCTGCAGCGCAACGAGCGTCAAATACCCATAGAGACGAATTCGACCCCCTGTTCAGGAGAACGCCATGTTTATCGTCCTGCTCACCTATGTCCGGCCACTGGCCGAGATCGATGCCTTGATCCCAGCCCATCGTGAATTTTTGCAACGCCATTATGATGCCGGTCACTTCCTGCTCTCCGGCCGTCGCGAGCCGAGAACCGGCGGTGTCATTCTGGCCTCGCTGCCCAGTCGCTCTCAACTCGAACAACTGTTGCATGAGGATCCTTTCGCCCAAGCCAAGGCGGCTGAATACCAGATCCTGGAATTTACCCCGACCATGACGGCTCCGGAATTAACCGACTTGCTGCAGTCCTGAGGGAGACCCCCATGCTTTTACACTGGCAAGAGTGCGTCTTTGCCATTACCCGCCGGCAACAACTCACGATCGGTAATCTTCAGCTCGCCCGCGGCAGTTGTACCGCTGTGGTCGGCAACAATGGCAGTGGTAAGAGTGCTCTGGCGCGCGCGTTATGCGGTGAGTTAACACTGGAAAGCGGCGAGTGCCGACAACAGCCTGCTGCGGTGCGGCTTTCATTCGAGCAACAGCAGGCGCTGATCGAGCAGGATTGGCAACGTCGCAACACCGATATGGCCGCCGAGGATGAGGAGTTAGGCTTCACCGCCGCGGAACTACTCCACGCCATCGCCGAGCCGCACGCCATCGATATCCTCTGCCGTCGCCTCGGCATTCATCATCTTCTGGAGCGCCCTTACCGTTTTCTCTCCAGCGGCGAGGGACGCAAGGTGCTGTTAGCACAAGCCCTGCTAGCCGAGCCGGAACTGTTAGTACTGGATGAGCCCTTTGATGGCCTGGATATCGAGGCTCGAGCCCAGCTGATGCAGTTGCTGGGCGAGCTACATGCCGCAGGCCAGAGCCTGGTCCTGATCGTCAATCGCTTCGAAGAAATCCCGCGATTTGCGGATCAATTGGGTCTGCTGGCTGACTGTCAGCTCGTGAGGACCGGCTTCCCGGCCACCTTGCTTGCTGACCCGATTATGGCGCAACTGGCTCATGTCGAAGCACTGCAGCAGATCCGCTTACCGGCGGCACCGACCGCAGATATGGATCGTGCTGCCTTCACCGGCCCCCTGGTGCGGATGCGTCAGTTGAATGTGGTTTATGGCGAGCAACGTGTGCTGGATCGGCTGGACTGGGAAATGAATTCTGGCGAGCATTGGCACATCGTCGGGCCGAATGGCGCGGGCAAATCCACGCTGCTATCGCTGATCACCGGCGACCATCCTCAGGGCTATTGCAACGATTTGACCCTATTCGGGCGACGGCGGGGCAGCGGAGAAAGCATCTGGGAAATAAAACAGCAGATTGGCTATGTCAGTCCCGCCCTACACCTGGAATATCGGGTCAGTACCACGCCACTGGCCGTGATCTTGTCCGGTTTCTTCGACTCCATCGGCTTATACGAAAATCCCGGCGATCAACGCCTCAAGCTGGCACAGGAGTGGTTGGCGCTACTCGGCATGACAGCACAGGCCCAGCATCCCTTCCACTCACTCTCCTTTGGCCAACAGCGTCTGCTACTGATTGTCCGGGCCCTGGTCAAACATCCACCCTTGCTGATCCTCGATGAACCACTACAAGGGCTGGATACCCTGCATCGGCAGTTGGTTCGTCAATTCATCACTCTGCTGATGAAGGCTGGAAGCAGTCAGCTGCTGTTTGTCTCCCATCATCTGCAGGATGCCCCTGACGGATTGACTCACAGGTTCAGCTTCATTCCCGAACCGCAGGGCGGATATAGCTACCGTTGCGAGCGTCTGGACTAATCGGTGGGATTGACCTCGATGATGGTGGGCTGTCGTTGATCACTCAGCTGCAACCAATCTTCCTGCCAAAGCACGGAGTGAGGATTGAACCCTCGCTCCAGTGTCGGCTTCACCACCTGAAAATAGGGAGAAAGATCAAAATCCCGCGGGGTATAGAGGCTGTGATGACGGATGCGGAACAGCTCTCGCCTGCAGCGACGGCACTGGGGATCCTGACTCGCTTCGACGATCACCTCCGGCAGGATCGGGTACTGGATATGCTGAAATGCCAGGGCAATCAGCGATGAGCAGATGGCCCGGGTCGGATCGCCGCTGCCCAACGCCAACAGTTGTCGCCGCCAGCGCGCGGGAACCGGCGGGGTCTGGATCAGGTAACGCGCCAAATCGAGAATATTTTTCAGATCATAATGGTCACCGAGCCGCTGCACCGTGTACTGGATCAGTTGCTTGATCTCCATCTCCGAGATGCCGACCGGACGGCAGATCCGAGTATGCTCATGAGCATACATGCTCAATGGGACCGCCCGTACTCCCGCCAACACATCCGCCTCGATCAAGACCAAGGGCTCGCTGCCCGGCGTATAGGGTAAGGTATCACCGATATACAAGCAGGCATGAGACCAGGTGGACTGGGTCAGATACTTGATGGCAGCACCGAAACGGCTAGTTCCCTCAATCAGCAACACATCGCCCTTGCGCAGCGTGGAAGCCAGTAGCTCCGGGCTCAGAGTGGGCAGGTTGCCATCCCGAGACTGTGGCGAGGCCAGATAACTGGCCAACGCATGTCCCATCCGCTCCAGTAGTGCCATCGCAACCTCCTTGCGCTCGCCACCGACTCAACATCAGATATCGTTTGCTTCGCGGTGGTGCGGCGAGCTCTTGATAACAAGTATAAGAGGGCCATCTATTCCTTGCTGGCAATCTCCTGCTGGTTTGCACAGAAGGGAGTGGGTATGCTGATCACCAGCACAGCTGGAGGATATCGATGGAAAACCACAGCCACGAGTTGGCCTTTGATTTGCGGAGTGAACGCTTGATTCTGCGTCCACTGGACAGTCACTTCCTAACCCTCTGCCTGCTGGCGGAACAACAGAACGCAGCTGATTATCTGAATGGACAACTGCCGGATGCCTGGTTTGCACAGTGGCGGCTGATGGCGATGCGTCTCAAGGACTTGCAGCAAGATCCCGACTATTTGCCCTGGGGGCTCAGAGCCATATTGCACCGTGACAGTGGAGAAATGATTGGCCATATCGGCTTTCATACCCGCCCGAATCCCGATTATCTGGCAGCCTTGGGAACCCACGGCATCGAGTTGGGCTACGAGGTGTATCCACAGTGGCGTCGGCAGGGGATCGCCCGCGAGGCCTTAAGCACCATGCTAGGATTTGCGGCCCAGCAGGGTGTGGAACGCTTTATTCTCTCGATTTCACCCGATAACCACCCCTCCACCGCCCTGGCCCGTTCGTTTGGTTTTCAGCAGTTTGGGGAACAAATCGATGAAGAGGATGGGCTGGAGCTGTTGTATCGCCTGGAGGCAGAGCACTGGCTCAGCCAACATGCCTGAGCGGTAGGCGTCGGACAGATATCGACTAGTGCCGAGGACGGCATGTTCAACTCAAGGCTGGCAACGCGGCATCTGCGTATGCATCCGGTTCACATCCACAGCCCCGAGGTGTTTCAGGGTACGACTACCGATCAGTACCGGATAGTTCATGCGACGACGGTCACGCAAGGAAAATTGCTCGTCATACTCTTGCGAGCCAAACATCACCCGCATCCGCACCACGTAACGACTATCGCTGCCACTGGCACTACGCACTTTGACTCGTCGCTCGACCGGCCGTTCCACCAACTGACTCACCGCTTGGCTATCTCGTACCCCCTCGACACGAAACCGCACCCACGGCTCCCCTTCCCGATCAAATGCTTGGATATCCCGAGCATCCAGGGACGAAGTATCGGCTCCGGTATCCAGTTTGGCCTCCAGCTGCACACCTTCGGTCGCAAGACAAATCGTTTCGACCAGTCCCCAAATCGGAGTCGCCGTCACGCTTTCAGCACTGGCAACCAGCGGTGGCGGCGGCGGCTCTACCGCCCAGAGCGCTCCGCTTAGCAACAACCAGCCAATACCCTGCAGCATTTTTAGCATTCATCGATCTCCCGCCTATTACTTGGTTTTCGGCGCTAAGAATCTTGTGATGGACTCTCAGATGTGGGTGTCTCATGGGCTCCATCCAGTCGCCACGCTAGTCCCGGTGGGGCAGCCCATCGAAACAGGCTAGCCCCACAATGACAGGAACCTTGATACTCCATCTCGACCTCCATCCCACTGCGGGAAAGCAGGCTCCAGATTACTGAGGGTTCAACGACTTGTAAAAGTACTTGGGTGACTCCTGGTACCCCTGCTGTCGATAGAAGTCATGAGCACCAAGGCGACGGCTGTGACAGTGCAGCTCGATACGATCACACCCACGCAGCCGGGCTCGCTGCTCAGCCCACTGCTCCAGCCGGGCACCGATCCCGCCTCCGCGCCACTGTTCATCGATGCAAAAGTAGCTGATGCGAGCAAAATCTCCAGCCATAGCCAGTTGTGGGATGAAGTGCAGGCTAATAAAACCGCACAGGCACTCTTGCTGTGCAGCGACCCAGAGCTCGGCGTCGGGGTGGGTCAGCAACTGGGGTAAACGCAGGGCCATAGAGCAGGCGGCATCCGGATAGCCCAATTGAGTCAGTAATGTCGATAAGCCATCCGCATCCAGATCGGTGGCCGCGCGGAGTTGAATCTCAATGGTCATGGGCAAACCACTCCTCTGCCGTCAGGAAATAGGGTTGGTGATCCACCCACCCATGGGCCAATTGCTCGGCTTGAGGGATGATCACGCCAGCACGCATGCCCAATCGCTCGCATACCGCCCGGCTCGGCTGATTCTCTACCGCCACCGCAATCTCGACCCTCTCCATCGCCCAGGATTCAAATGCCAGTGCCATCAGCCAACGACAGGCCCGGGTGACAATACCGAGCCCCTGCCAGGGCTCAGCCAGCCAATAACCAATCTGTACCCGCTTCAGGCGACGGTTGATGATATTAAACCCGCAAACTCCGACCACCTCGCCCCGATACAGGAGTGCGCACTGCATCGCTCGTCCCTCGGCAAACTGCTGGACCATACGTTGGATAAAGACCAGGGTATCTTCCACCGAGGCGATTGCGGGAGGCCACGGCAACCAGCGACTTAAATAAGCTCTATGCTGGCAGGTCAGTGCAAACAGCGGAGCGGCCAATGAACGCTGCAGAAACACCAGCTCCAGCTCTGAATCCAGAGTGTGACCGAACATCTCAACGCCGACCAGGGTGTCAGGCATACATCCGCTCCCAAACCGGGTTAATAGGTTACCTTGCGTAGCGCCTTAAGCTCGCCGCGCTTGTTTTTGCTCTCGACCCGACGGCGCTGGGAGCCTCGAGTCGGTTTGGTGGCAATCCGGCGAGCCTGCACCACGCCCACCTCGCGGATCATCGCTGCCAGACGCTGGAGTGCATCGTCCCGGTTCTGCTCCTGGGTTCGATACTGCTGCGCCTTGATGACAATGACCCCGTCGCGAGTCAGACGTTGATCCTTGAGCGCCAGCAATCGTTCCTTGTAAAAGTCCGGCAACGATGAGGTTGCCACGGCAAACCGCAGATGGATCGCCGAGGAGACCTTATTGACGTTCTGTCCGCCCGCACCCTGCGCTCGAATAGCGTTCATCTCCAGCTCAGCCAGCGGTAACGCCACCCGCGCCGAAATCCACAGACAGTCAGCGGTGACTCCAGGGGTAAATGATTCATGAACGGACATGCATTCTCTCATTCCATTTTGATGGCGGTACGACTCACAGTCGCACCCACCAGGGTAACAGCAGCAGTGGCGCGCTCACCAGCCAGAGCCAGATCAAGGAATCCAGCGCGTAAGGAAGGATACACAACAAGAGTCCGCAGCCCAGAGCCAGCAGGTGCCCCTGTCGCTTGCCATAGATGAAATAGCCGATCCCGAGCGAACCCAGGAGTACGCCACTGAGCAGACTGCCGGTGTCCATACGGTGTTCCTTCTGCCTAATCCAACAGACCATGACTTATAGACGCGCTACGCACGTTCAGTCTGAACACAGCTCTGGCAACTCATCGCCCGAGTCATCAAAACAGGAAGCGACGCCCCTCCAAACACTGACGGCAGGCCGGCATACCGTGCAAGCTGCCCAGTAGCTCTTGTGGTGCACGGCGACCACAGCAGCCACATTCCCGGAAGGACTTCATGCGGCGGGTGATCGTATCCTGGATCAGCGCCATCAGTTGATCATAGCTGCCATCAACCGAGCTGATCCGGCCCCGAAGCTCCGGTTTGTGGCGGGAGACGCTACTCATCGCCGACTCCTGTACCGGCAACAGCACATCGACGCCGTCAGTGCCAAACGCGACGATGACCTTGAGCGGGTCGCCGACGAATAACGTCTGTTCACCAGTGATCGGTGAGGGTAATTGGCGCAACAAGGTTTGTCGCCACTGTTCGAGTTGCGGCGGCAGCGGCAGGTTCAACGGCAGTAGATCGGACAGACGTGATGTACTCATCCGTAGCAACATCCAAATAAAAAGGGCGTCCCATCATAACGGACGGGACGCCCGGCATACCAGCGACATACTGAATCATGCCTTAACTGCGCGAGAGATAGTCCGCCTGGCCAATCCACTTATAACTGGTCAGTTCGGTCAGTCCCATGGGGCCGCGAGCGTGCAGCTTTTGGGTCGAGACAGCCACTTCAGCACCGAGACCAAACTGGGCGCCATCGGTGAAACGAGTCGAGGCATTCACATAGACGGCTGCGGAGCCTGCACCATTGATAAATTGCTCGGCATGGCGCAAATCGTTGGTCAGAATGGCATCGGAGTGACAGGCATTGTGCTCGCGCAAATGAACCAGTGCCTCGGTGACATCGGCCACCAGTTTGACCCCCAGGGTCAGCGAGAGCCATTCGGTATCAAAATCCTCCGCCCCGGCAACACGCAACTCGGCTGCGCCCGCTTGAGCCAGCAGCGCATAGGCTTTAGGCTCCGCCACCAGCGTCACTTTCTGTTCATTCATCCGGGCCACCAGCAGCGGCAAGAACGAAGCGGCGATAGCCTCATGCACCAACAGCGTATCCAGCGCATTACAAGCCGATGGCCGTTGTACCTTGGCGTTATCAATCACACCGACCGAGCGCGCCAGATCGGCACTGGCATCCACGAACAGGTGACTGACGCCGAAGCCACCGATGATCACCGGGATAGTGCTCTGCTCCTTGCACAGTTTGTGCAAGTTGGCACCACCGCGCGGGATGATCATGTCAACATACTGATCCAGTCGCAGCAGCTCGCCGACCAGGGCGCGATCCGGACTCTCGATATACTGCACCGACGCCGCTGGCAGACCGCTTTTGGCCAGCGCCGCCTGAATGACCTGAACCAACGCCATATTGGAATGGAAGGTCTCGCGGCCACCGCGCAGTATGCTGGCATTGCCGGTCTTCAGGCACAAAGCGGCAATATCGATGGTCACATTCGGGCGTGCCTCATAGATGACGCCAATCACGCCGATGGGAACCCGACGCCGAGAGAGGCGCAGGCCATTCTCCAACACCCGGCTTTCCAGCTCGCTGCCGACCGGATCATCCAGCGTCACCACCTTGCGCACGTCAGCCACTATGCCTGCCAACCGCGCCGGGTTCAGCAGCAGGCGATCCAACATAGCATCGCTCAGACCTGCATCTCGCCCAGCACTGATATCCAATTGATTGGCTTGTAAAATAGCCGCTTGCTGAGCTTCCAGCTCATCGGCCATGGCCAGCAGTGCCTGATTTTTGCAGGCCGTGCTGGTCACGGCCAGCTCAAACGCCGCGGCGCGTGCCGCCTGACCCATAACCACCAAACTCATCTTCCTTGCTCCTTTGCGGATTTACAGCAACACCAGATCATCCCGGTGGATAGCAACCGGACCATAGACATAACCCAAACAGGCTTCGATGTCATCGGAATGCTTACCGGCAATCCGGATCAAATCCGCCGCATTGTAGCGACAGATACCACGCGCCAGCTCTTTGCCGGAAGGGGTCAGGATCCGCACCACATCACCACGCTCGAAATCACCCTGCACCCGGGCGATCCCCTTGGGCAACAGACTAGAACCCTTGTCGTGCACCGCGCGCTCGGCACCGGCGTCCACATAGACCTCGCCGTGGGGCGGCGGCCCGGTGAGGATCCAGCTCTTGCGACTCTCCAGCGGGTTGGCCTGGGCCACAAAGCGGGTACCAATGCGTTCGCCATGCACCAGACGACCGATAAACTCCGGGTGTTTACCGGCGGCGATCACCACCTCGATACCGGCTCGGGTGGCGACATCGGCAGCCTGCAACTTGGTCGCCATACCACCGGTGCCCAAGCCACTGACGCTATCGCCCGCCAGAGCGCGTAACGCATCATCAATCACATCCACACGCTCGATCAGGGTGGCATCCGGGTTGGTGCGCGGGTCGGCAGTGAACAAGCCTTGCTGATCGGTCAGCAGAATCAACAGATCGGCATCGGCCAGAATCGCGGCCCGGGCCGACAGATTGTCGTTGTCACCGACTTTGATCTCGGCCGTCGCCACGGCATCATTTTCGTTAATCACCGGAATGATGCGATGGGCCAACAAGGTATTGAGGGTATCGCGGGCGTTGAGGTAACGCTCCCGATCTTCCAGATCGGCGCGGGTCAGCAGGATCTGGCCGACATGCAGCTCGTAAATGGCAAACAGGCTTTGCCAAATCTGGATCAGATGGCTTTGACCAACCGCGGCCAGCATTTGTTTGTTGGGCATGGTGGGCGCCAGAGTCGGATGTCCAAGCAACTCACGTCCAGCGGCAATCGCACCTGAGGTCACGACGACAATCTGATGCCCCTCGCGATGCAAGGTGGCCAGTTGGCGCACCAGTTCGACCATGTGTGCCCGGTCGATACGACGAGTTCCACCCGTCAGAATGCTGGTGCCCAACTTCACAACAATGGTTTTCTTTTCCATAAGAAGAAGGCTCGGCGAAGAGAAGTCCTTCTTTATACCGATGGCATCCGCGCCCTGCAACGGGATTTGCGTTGCTGGCGCGGCGACTCAGGCTCGGTCAGGCTGCAGATGGGGATTCAAATTGTGTCGAATCATCGGGGAGTAACGGCAGTTGCCATTGCTCCAGTCGGGTTTGCAAGACGCGTAAGAAGCGCTCCCGCGAGCCCTCAACTTCCGCTACAGCCGAGGCATGAGGCTGACGTTCCTGCCAATTCCCTTCCTTGTTATACAAACCCAACTGGGTTTGAAAGCTAAACCCTCCTTCACGAGGCTCCAGCACCAGCCACCACCCCCAGAATTCACGAGACTCCGGCTCTGCGCCCAGATTCAGGCAGACCGCCAAGCAATCAAAAAAGTAACGTTCGGGTTCACACTGCTCCTGACGCAAGTAAGGACCCAGAGTCATAAATTCTTTGAGTAGCTGACGATGCGGTAATGAATGGGACATGAGCGGGCTCCTTGAGGACGCAGGCTGCCCACCGTGGGCAGCCTTAGGACCAATCGACGCCATCACTCTAACGGTTAAAGATTAAAATGAAGCTTCAGCCAGTCACAAGTTTCACTCAAGGCTCGATCAAAAACGTGCATCACCGGCAATTTATCCAACACCACAGCCTTGCCGTAGTAACTGGAGGAGGCCAGAGTCCGAATGTCCGACTCCGGGCAGATGAAGTCGCGGCGGTGACCAATACTCAAGATCGGCACCCGGGTTCGAGTTACGCCCACCAAGCCCTGACGTTTCAGCGAGAAGATTTGGCACTGCGGCTGCAGTTCATGCCAATTGGCCGCATCCATCCCCAATCGATTGGCCAAAGAAGCGCGCAGCATGGGCGATGCCTGATTAAATAACTCCGGCTCGACAAAAAACTGATTCAGCCCAGGTCCAATGCAGGCCACGGCCTTCAGGTGCGTCGATTCGAGATAAGCCAGGCGGGCAGCCACATTGCCTCCCAACCGGATGCCGACCATACCGATGCGCTGGTTATCCACCCAGGGTACTTCACTGCGCAGATAATGCAGGGCCGCCTGATGCAGACGACTGGTGTCCTGCACCAAGGGGAACTGGCTGGAATAACCGATACCCGGCATATCCAGGGTCAACATGCCAATGCCGTTCGGCGCCAGGTATTGCTCATACAACCGATAAAAATCGATCTGCAAGCTATCGATGCTGCCGCTGACCATCACCACCGGCACCACATGGTCATCGGTGGGCAGATGCAGGTAACCATTGATCTCTTTGTCCCGGAACGGGATCTTCAACACCTTCAGCGGGACAGGCAACAAGCGTCCAGCTTCCCGGTAGGCAATATTGCCTTGTAACTGGGCCTGCTCTGCCAGTTCATCCCCCTTCAGGTGCGGATAGCTGGCCAGCGAATAGTAACGGGTGGCTCGGAGATAGGCCTTGCGCGCCGCGGCCAGATCACCGTCCTGTTCCAGCTGCTTGCCCTGTTTGAGGTACTCCCCGGCCACCTGACTGAACTCGTAGATCCAGTTGCCGGGGGCATAGCCTTGCAAGGTATCCAGCTTTTCCGGTCGACTGCGGGTTCCCTCACCGGTGGCGATATGGGAGAGAATGTCCTCCAGCTCGATGGCATCAATGCCCTGCCAAATCCAGTAACTCCGGCGCAGAACCCGGTACCAAGCGGCGGAACAAACCCCCTCAATCAGCACCTGTTCCCCTTCACCACCACCGAGTTCGGTCGCTGAATTCGAGATGGTCGAGGTTTCCTGCACTTTGCGGACCTTGCTGAACAATCGTTCACTCAGGTTAAGTGCTTCTTCGTCTTGCATCGCTTCAGTCCCTACTCGATTCACATCTGTTATTTAACTTATGCCAGCTGGCAGCAAAAAGAAAAGGCTCCTGCAGGAGCCTTTTCATGGTTGGTGTCTTTATTCTTCGGTTTCGTCACACAGTGGCGAAACAAAGGAGAGCGCCATATCCCAGGGTTGTTCAATCCAGGTGTCCTGGGGAATGCTCACTTCGAAGTCATCGACCATGGCCTCACCCTTGGGCTTGGCGAAGATGGTGATCAACTTGGCCTTCGGATAGAGCTCGCGGATCACCTTGGCGGTATTGCCGCTATCAACCAGATCGTCCACGACCAGGAACCCTTCGCCATCGCCATCCACCTTCTTCAGCACATGCAGATCGCGCTGATTGTCATGGTCATAGCTGGAGATGCAGATGGTATCCACAAAACGGATGCCCAACTCACGCGCCATCAGGGCCGCAGGAACCAGACCACCGCGACTGACGGCGATGATTCCCTTCCACTGGGATGCGGGCAGTTGACGGCGAGCCAGACGACGGGCTTCGCGTTGCAGATTGTCCCATGAGACGTAGAACTTCTTAGTCATATACCAACCTTAAGGGTGTCGACAAAACACAATTATATTAGATACCGGAGAATACCAGATGCGCCAGGAACAATGCAGCCAGAACCCAGACACTGACGCTGACATCCTTGTAACGACCACTCAGCAGCTTGATCGCCGCATAAGAGATGAAACCCAGTTCGATACCGTGCGCGATGGAGAATGACAACGGCATCATCAGAGTCACCACGGCTACCGGAGCCGCTTCGGTCAGATCATCCCAATCCACCTTAGCCAATGAAGACATCATCAGAATGGCCACATAGAACAGGGCGCCAGCCGTTGCATACGCAGGCACCATACCCGCCAACGGCGAGAGGAACAGGGCCAGCAGGAACAGACCACCGACCGTCACCGCGGTCAGACCGGTACGACCACCGGCAGCAACCCCGGAGGCACTTTCGATGTAGCTGGTGGTAGAGGAAGTACCCAGCACGGCACCGGCTACGGTGGAGACTGCATCGGACATCAGCGCCTTGCCCAGACGAGGCAGACGGCCATTTTTGTCCAGCATGCCAGCCTTGTCGGCCACGGCAATCAGGGTACCTGAGGTGTCAAACAGGATCACGAACAGGAAAGCGAACACCACAGAGAGCATGGCGAAGTTGAATGCGCCGGAAGCCGTGGTGAAGCCGCTGGTCAGGTCCAGCTGCATGAAGGTCGGCGCCAGACTTGGCGGCATGGCCATTACACCACCGAACTTCACATCGCCAAAGGCCAGGCCCAGAGCGGTGATGATCAGAATCGCGTACAGCACAGCGCCCTTCACTTGCTTGTGGGCCATGGCAATGATCAGGAAGAAGCCCAATACGGCCAGCGCCGGTTGCAGGCTGGTCAAGTCGCCCAGACCGACGATCGTGGCAGGGTTAGAGACCACGATACCGGCATTTTTCAGGGCAATCAGCGCCAGGAACAGGCCAATACCGGCACCGATACCGATACGCAGGCTGTTGGGGATGGAGTTGACGATCCACTCCCGCACCTTGAACATGCTCAGGATCAGGAAGGCGATACCGGACAGAAATACGGCTCCCAGAGCCACCTGCCAGCTATAACCCATGCCCATCACCACCCCGAAGGTGAAGAAGGCATTCAGCCCCATCCCCGGAGCCTGAGCCACCGGATAGTTGGCATACAAGCCCATGATGAAGCAGCCAAAAGCCGCCGCCAGACAGGTAGCGACGAACACGGAGCCCTGATCCATACCGGTCTGTGACAGTATGCTCGGGTTCACGAAAATAATGTAAGCCATGGTCAGGAAGGTGGTAATCCCGGCCAACAGCTCGGTACGCACACTGGTATTGTGCTCTGAGAGTTTAAATAATTTCTCTAACATGGATTCTCGGTTCCTTGGAGAAGTAATAAATTCCTGAATGACTCAGGGCTGGATGCCCGCTGACAACCTAAACGTTTGTCTATCCAGCACAAACGTTTACCCAGACAGGTTTCATAGCTTATGGGGTATGACAAGTTTGCACCCATGGCGCATGCCTGACAGCCTGATGCAAGATTCGGGCGCAATTATAGAGAGGCCAAATCGGCCATGCCAGCACAAAAAAAGGAATAACGTGACGAAAGCGTCACCATTGGCTGCAGTGGAGTCCAAATACCTGTGCAGAGTGCTGACGGATCTCATTTCACAAGCCAAATTCACCACCTAGCTAGCACTTCCTGTTCGCGATTACCCCCGAATGGCCTCAACGATTGCACGTCCGAAGCGCCCCGTTTTGGCGCAACAGCCCCTCGCTTAACACCCGGCGCAACCCTATATCCCACTGCAACAGGTTTTAGCGGCAGGATAAATAGAAGAGGAACCGCCGCACGGCTGACATAAGCCGCTAGCACAAGGTATGATGGCCCTATCAATAGCCGCGGCCTGTTGCCATAGGAGCTCAATGTGACTGCTTTGACCGATCTCTCTCCGAACCTGTTGTGGTTCTTCTTCGACAAGATTTGCTCCATTCCCCACCCGTCTAAACATGAAGCAGCATTGAGCGCCTGGATCCAGAACTGGGCCCGGGAGCAAGGGCTCTCTGTCATGGAAGACAAGGTCGGTAACCTCATCATCAAAAAACCGGCCACTCCGGGCATGGAAGATCGCAAGGGCGTGGTCCTGCAGGCGCATATCGATATGGTGCCGCAAGCCAATGCCGATACGGATCATGATTTCACCCGCGACCCGATCCGCGCTTATGTGGATGGCGAATGGGTGCGCGCTACAGGTACCACATTGGGCGCAGACAACGGTATCGGCGCCGCCGCCTGTCTGGCGGTATTGGCCGACAACAGCCTAGTACACGGCCCGCTCGAAGTGTTACTGACCATCGATGAAGAGGCGGGCATGACCGGCGCCTTCGGTCTGGAGCCTGGTTTGCTGGAGGGGGAGATCCTGCTCAACACCGATTCCGAGCAGGATGGTGAAGTCTATATGGGCTGTGCCGGTGGGATTGATGCCAACATCCGTCTGGCCTTCGAACCGACCGCCGTACCCGCCGACCATCAGGCGCTGCGCTTGAGCGTCAAGGGGCTGCGTGGCGGCCACTCCGGGGTCAATATTCATCAAGACCGCGGCAATGCCAACAAGTTGCTGGCCCGTCTGTTACTGACCGCCAGCGAAAACGTCACCCTGCATCTGGCCCAGATGGAAGGCGGCACCCTGCGCAATGCCATTCCCCGCGAGGCCTCGGCGCTGCTATGGGTCGCCCAGAAGGATGTCGATGCCCTGCAACAGCAGATCGCCGAACACGGTGCTCTGCTGCAAACTGAGCTCAAAGAGATCGACAGCTTCTTGGAGATCAGCCTGCAGAGCGCCTCAGCACCCACCGAGGTCATGGATGCCGACAGCCAGCGCCGCCTGCTGGCCGCGCTGGTCGCCTGTCCGAATGGTGTGATCCGCATGAGCCAGGCCATCGCGGGTGTGGTCGAGACCTCAACCAACCTTGGCGTCATCAAGACCATCGACCATGAAATCTTCATCCAGTGCCTGATCCGCTCACTGAACAATGAAGGTCGTCGCTACGTCGAGCAGATGACCCATTCCCTGTTTACGCTGGCGGGTGCCCGTTGTGAATTGAGTGGTGGTTATCCAGGTTGGGCCCCAGATCCGGCCTCACCCATCATGCAGCAACTGCGCGACACCCATCAGGCACTGTTTGGTGAATTGCCCAAGATCATGGTCATCCACGCCGGTCTGGAATGTGGTCTATTCAAGGCAAACTACCCCCATTGGGACATGGTTTCCTTCGGCCCGACCATTCAGGGCGCTCATTCGCCGGATGAAAAAGTTCATATCCCAGCCGTGGCGCGTTTCTGGCAGTTGCTCAGTAAACTGCTGGCCGAGATCCCACGTCGAGATTGAATCGTTTCAGCCTAAGAAAAGGCGCTGCGGCGCCTTTTTTATTACCCAGGCCTGGAGTAGAGTGTCGCTGCCTTGAGTTTTTACCCCATCAGATCTGCCCATGAAGACGCTTTACCCCATTATTCTCAGTTTTAGCCTGCTGATCCCCTTCAGTCCGGTTGGCGAATACCTATGGCAGCATGGCCAGCAGGACGCCTCTGATCTGGCTGCCGAAACCCGGAATAACGGGCAAGGTTGGTGGCACGATGCGATGGCCTCGCAAGAGGAGCTGGTGCTGTGGTTCCAGCACTGGAAGCAGCAGGGATGGCAGCAGATTGATGCCGGGATCCTGAGCGTGCAGCAAGAGCTCCAACAGCAAGGTGACGCCATCCAAACCAAACTCAGCTCCGGGCAAGACGCGCTGCAACAAACCTGGCAGCACGGCCAGCAAAACCTGCAGCAAGTTGCCAGCCAGCTCTGGCAAGAGAGTATTCAGTTCGGCGGCGACCTGGTGACCTCGGTACAAGCATTGCCCGCTACCATCTGGCCTGGTGACCCGGATACCGAGTTAGATCCGGACACCGAAGCCACTGGCGCCCTGTCATTAGCCGCCAATACTCCACCGGCAACCAAGCCCTGAGTTGATAGACGGCGCGGTTGGCCATCACTCTGCGCTTCCAAATAGAACATCAACTAGAACGCCAGCGACAACTGACGCTCCTCTGTTTTTTCTTCGGGTTGCGGCAAACTGACACCTAAGCCCAATAGCCGCACCGATTTACCCTCCCCCCGCGCCCAGGCCTCACGCAACAGGGCGAGAAACAGCCCGGTATCGGCTCGAGGTGTGCTGCGCTCCACCGTGGTCTGCTGAAAATCGGCAAATTTCACCTTCACTCCTTGCCGAACAATCCGACCATCCGGCGCATGGCGCTGCAGCCGCGGCCACAGCTGTTGCTCCAGTTGCACCAGGATCGGGATCGCCTGTTCAACCGCGGTTAAATCGGCAGGCAAGGTCACCTCCACCCCCACCGATTTACGCACCCGGCTCACCTCGACCGGCCGCTCATCCTGGCCCCGGCAACGCTCCAGCAACATCTGGCCTGATTTACCGAATAGACGCAGCAACTCACTGGCAGGATAAGCCTGCACATCGGCTCCCGTATGCAATCCCATCGCCGCCAGACGTTGCGCACTCTTCTCGCCAATTCCCGGGATCTTGCGTAGCGGTAAGGTGGCCACAAACTCGGCCACCTGCTCCGGGCGCAGCACAAACAGGCCATCGGGCTTATTCAGATCCGACGCAATCTTGGCCAGAAACTTGTTCGGTGCCACCCCAGCCGACGCAGTCAGCTGTAGATCCCGGCGAATATCTTCCCGGATCGCCTCAGCAATCCGAGTCGCACTGCCGCGATGTAACGGGGAATCGCTGACATCCAGGTAGGCCTCATCCAGCGACAGCGGTTCGATACGGTCGGTATAACGGGCAAAAATAGCGCGGATCTCGCCGGATACCTGTTGATACACCGCCATACGCCCCGGGATCACCGTCAAAGTCGGACATAGACGCAGCGCATAGGCAGTCGCCATTGCCGAGCGGACACCAAAACGGCGCGCCTCGTAGTTGCAGGTGGCGATCACACCCCGTCGATCCCGGGATCCCCCGATCGCCAACGGGATATGACGCAACGCCGGGTTATCGCGCATCTCGACAGCGGCGAAAAAACAGTCCATATCGATGTGAATGATTTTACGCATGGCAGTACTGTATATATAAACAGTTACCCCTACTCTACTCCAGAGTCCGCAAATGTCCAAGTCCTGCTCTAAGTCCGCAGCAGCTGACCGCCCTTTCGGACCATGAGGGAAGGATAGAGACTCCACCGTCAGGATAAACCGCACGGGAGGATGCCTTCCGGCAGCGAGCGGTCCATGCTGTGGTGTACACACTCTCGTTACCGAGCCGTCAGGAGTCGTCATGTTCACACCATCCCTTTCACAACTGCAGTGCTGGCACCAACCTGTACCCCCCTTTGTCACACTCCAGGCTGCAGGTCCTGTGCTATCCCTCTGGCTACAGCTGCAAACTGGCCCTTGGCCCGAGCGAGTGCTGCTGCGTAGCGAGCCCGATAATGAAGAGTGGTTGCTGGATATGACCCTGCAGGCAGAAATCCGCGGCTGCCGTCACTATCAGGTCGTGCTTCCCCTGCATCAGGCTTCGTCTCGACAGCGCTACAGTTTCAAGCTGCTATGGCCTCATCACCAAGTCTGGTTTGGCCCACAAGGGCTCAGCGCCGCCCCCATCGAGCGCCTGCGTCAGTTCTGTCTGGAGGTGCCGGAGAGTCATCCGGCTTGGGTGGCGGATCAGATTTTCTACCAGATATTCCCTGATCGATTTGCCCCGGGCGATGGTCCCCATCTGGTGCGGGAGGCAGAGTATCAGCACCATGCCCGCCAGCGCTGGGTACGCCGCCGCAGCTGGGAACACCCGCTAGAGCTGGAAGCGGCGAGCTCCACCTTCTATGGTGGCGATCTGGATGCCATCACCGGCAAGCTCGACTATCTGCAGGGGTTGGGGGTCACAGCCCTGTACCTCAACCCCATCTTCACCGCGCCTACGGTGCATAAGTACGACACCGAGGACTATTTCAATGTCGATCCCCATTTCGGCGGGAATCAGGCTCTGATCCGGCTGCGGCAAGCCACCCGGCAGCGCGGCATGCGGCTGATCCTCGATGGGGTCTTCAACCACAGCGGGGATAGTTGCGCCTGGTTTGATCGCTACCGGACCGGCGACGGCTCCGGCGCCAACTGCTCACCAGAATCGCCTTATCGCAATTGGTACACCTTTGGCCCGCAAGGGGCTCTCGGCTGGAAAGGCAATGCCAATCTCCCCAAGCTCAACTTCGCCGAGCCGGGTGTCGTCGATACCCTCTATCGTGGACGCGATAGCGTAGTGCGTCACTGGTTGCGCGAACCCTACGGGATCGACGGTTGGCGCCTGGATGTGGTCCATATGCTGGGAGAATCCGGCAGCGCCAACAACAATCTGTTGCACGTCGGTGGCATCTACCAGGCCGCCCGGGAGGAAAATCCCCAGGCCTATCTGCTGGGAGAACACTTTGCCGATGCCCGGGAATGGCTGCAGGCAGGAGTCGAAGATGGCGCCATGAACTATATGGGCTTTGCCTTGCCGGTCCGGGCCTTTCTGACCGGCCAGGATGTGGCCTATCAACCGATCCATCTGGATGCCCGTCAGTGCGCCGACTGGATGGAAAATTACCGGGCCGGACTGAGCCATGGCACCCAGCTGTGCCAGTTCAATCAGCTCGATAGCCACGATACCAGCCGCTTCCTGACCCTGCTGCACGGCGATATGCAACGCATGAAACTCGCCATCGGCTGGTTATTTAGCTGGATCGGGGTGCCCTGCCTCTACTACGGTGACGAGATTGGCCTGGCGGGGGACAATGATCCCTTCTGTCGCGCCCCCTTCCCCTGGGATCAGAGCCGCTGGAATGGCGAACTGCTGGCCCATACCCAGCAGTTGGCGAAGTTGCGGCAACAAAGCCCGGCACTACGCCGCGGTGCATTGCAGATGCTCTATGCCCAGAACGAGACGCTGGTGTTTGTGCGCGTACTGGAGGATGAGCGCATCTTGGTCGCCATCCAGCGGGAAGGGAGTGCAGAGCTTACGCTGCCATCGGACCCTCTTCTGAGCTGTCGCACCTGGACCCGCTTGTTGGGGCAAGGGCAGCTCGACACCACGGGCGATTGCACTTTGCGACTGACAGCAGGTGACATCACCTTATTCCGCGGATTTTGCGACTAAGCAGGTTAAATCACTAAATAAACATCATTTCTCGCAACAAACCAAACCGGGACTTAACCAATCCCGGTTTTTTCTGTTATGTGACACCCATGTTTTTTAGACTCCACCCCGTGGCAATACTGCCGAGATAATCCGCCCCAATTGGAGAAAGTTCGATGCGTTACCTGTTTGTCTTGTCCCTGCTACTGTCGACCACCGCCATAGCCGGTGACGATTTCCGCCTTGGTTCGACCCTGTTGCTCTCCATCGGCGAAAGTGAGGCCATCGTCAAACCACTCGCCTGTCGTTACACCGACGCCCTGCAACTGAAGGTAGAAAAACAGGATGCCCGCATCGAAGAACTCAAGGTGTTCTATAAAGACGGTAGCAGTCGCACCGTCAAGGTCGGCAAAGAGATAGGGAAAGATCAGCGCAGTGCGTGGCTCAAGCTCGACCGACGCAAGTGCATCACCAAAATCCGCGTCGATGGTTATTCCAAACGCAAAATGGCCGAGGTCAAGATTTACGGTCGCCGGGATTGATGTCGGCCCGCTTCGACTCGCAGCAGTGATGGAGTAGATCCCGCCAGGTCACAATGCCGACGATCTGGCCATTCTCCAGCACCGGGAGACAGGAGATCCCCTGTGCCAGGAGCAGCTCACAGGCTTGTGAGACCGGAACCTCGGGACTGACAGTAACCGGCTCCCGCGTCATAACCTGGTGAACCCGCCGTTGCAGGGTATCGCGATCACGCTGATTCTCGGACGAGGATCCCAGATAGGGGCTCAGCGCCTTGTAGAGATCCTTGTCCGACAGAATGCCGACCAGTTGCCCCTCCTCGATCACCAGCAGATGATGAAAAGGCGCCATCATAAAGATATCGCGCACAGCCTCAAGCGAGTCATCCATTTCAATGGTCGCCACCCGACGCTTCATAATATCGACAATCCGCATATCCTTCCCCACCCGCTACAGCACCTTGTAATCACTCATATCTGCGTCCATCACGCGGCGACATCCAGCCGCGGGACGCCGCCTCCATTGAGTGTAGTGCCGAAGCCGTTGCTCCAGTTGTGCGGCGTCGCACAATGCCATATACGCACCCGGCAAAAGCGGGCATTCTTAAATCCCATGATTGACGGCCCGGTACCGACGGCTCACCGGGCTCCTGTTTCTGCATCCCCTATTCGCCGGAGGATACCGATCGATGCGTGTTCCGTTTTTCTGGTCACGACGACTGCTGCTGGCAACCACCAGCCTGCTGCTGACCAGTTGTCAGCAGGTCACGCTACCGATCGATCGTAGCCATACCTCGCTCAACCAGGACTCCCGCATCCAGTCGGTGATTGTGCACTACACCCAGATCGATGATGCCCAATCCCTTGATGAACTCACTCGCCCCGCCAGCCGGGTGAGTGCCCACTACCTGTTGAGTCGTGAAGAGCGCGATGGGCAACCCATTGTGTATGCTCTGGTTCCGGAGTCGCAGCGAGCCTGGCATGCCGGAGTGAGCCACTGGCAAGGCGCGCAGGCGCTCAATGCCAGCTCTATTGGCATTGAGATTGTCAATCTGGGCTATGCGGATGCCGATGCGCAGTTACCGTTAATCGAGCGTCATTGGCAGGCGTACACATCAGGCCAGATCCAGACCTTGGCCCTGTTGCTCCGACAACTGGTGGATCGCTACCAACTGCCCCCGACCCGGCTATTGGGGCATAGCGATATAGCGCCCGGCCGGAAAGTCGATCCAGGCCCGCTATTTCCCTGGCAGCAATTACATGACCACTACGGCTTGGGAGCCTGGCCCGATGAGGCGCGTGTCAGCGCCTTGCTGACGATGCCCGGGCCCGTGCCATCCATCAGCGAGATCCAGAACCTGTTGATTCGTTACGGCTATGGCCTTGCCGCCACCGGCACTCTGGATACCCGGACCCGTCAGACCGTGCAAGCCTTTCAATTGCATTTTCGACCCGCACGCTACGATGGCCTGCCGGATCGGGAAACCGTAGCCCGGTTACAGGCGCTGTTAGAAAAGTATCCATCCGAAAACTAAAGTCCATTTTGGGGGGGTGCGACCCCGCTCACGAATGCCGTTGCAGACTCAAGTATCGAACGCAGATCGCATATGCTTAAGTCATGACTCCGCCGACAGCCCAAGCGATCCCTATGCCCAAACCAGCCCCCTTGATTCCACGCCGCCCCGGCCTCGCTTTCTGGATCATGCTGGGAACTCTGGGCAGTGCCATCACCACGCTGATGCTATTACTCATCCTGGTTGACGATTTTTCTGCCGACTATGCGCGTAAACGGGCTCAGGGTGACGTTCATCGCCTGGCCAGTAACATGGCCAATGCCTTGAACTTTCAAATCAATGAACGCATCAATGATCTGCAACTGCTAGCGCACTGGTCGCTGTTTCGGGAGCAGAGCATCGAACAACAAAGAGCCGTGCTCGCAACATTAGTTCAGGACTCCAGCGATTACCGGTGGCTATTGATTGCTTCCCCGCAAGGGATCATTCGCGTCGCCTCGCTATCCAGTATTGAAGGACTTCATATTCCATCCGACCCCTGGTTCCCCCCCAATTTCAACACCCGAGCGTCAGCGATATCCATCCTGAATCCCCACCGAAGACGGACGCATCCCCCGGCCACCAGCGATTGGCCCTGCAATACGAGATTGCGGTTCCTTTGAACGATCGCCAAGGATTACTGGATGGCTGGTTGATTGCCAGTTTGCCGGCCGTGGGCATTGAGCAGATGGCGCGGCACCTGTTAGATGAAAAAAGTGCCCCGGAACTAGCCGATCTGATGATGTTCAAGGACGATGGTTCGGTGTTTTTCAGCTCCCATGACACGAGTATCCGCAAAATTCCGGATGCCATACTGTCGGCGTTGCAATCTGGAGAGGCTGTCAAATTGCAGTAGCCTGATCGTCAGTGGTATTTCACCTCGCTACAACGGTTATCCCAGCACGACAAGGTCCAATCTCCCGACTGGCAGATCCTGGTCAGACAGCCGGCATCGGTTGCCATGGGCGACTTTACCAAGCTGCAGGATCAAATCACCTTATCGGCGATCCTAGCCTTTTGTGCGCTGAGTCTGCTGACCTTCTTCATGTCTCATCGTCTATGCGCGCCCTTGGTTGCACTGCGGCAAGCACTCGAAAATCCCGGCTGTGTCGCTATTCCGCAGAGCGATAGCTACGCCGAAGTCATACTGCTGTCCCGGGTATTGGCGGAAATGCGGCAACTCGAACAACAGGATCTGCAAGCGCTGGCCGAGCTCAATCAAACCCTCGAGGCCCAGGTCCAGGCTCGTACCCAGGAGCTGGACAATGTGCTGCAACATGCCATGAACGCCTTTATCAGTATCAATGAACAGGGACGGATCCTGGATTGGAACCTGCAGGCGAGTCGACTTCTGGGCTGGGAAAAAGCCGAGGTGCTTGGCGGTCCGATCCCGAAGGTCATGCTCAGCCTGAAGCAGCAAGAGTGGTTACATCAGCAATTGCGGCTGCATGCTGAAACCGGCGCCATTCCGCTGCTCAAGGATCAGCGGATCACCGAACTGCATGATCGGCACGGAGAAGCCATCGCCGTGGAGGTTCACTCCTGGATTAGTGAAACCGCGCTCGGCTTCCGGCTCAATCTCATCATTCAGGATGTCCGGGAGCGCCTCACCATCGAACGGGAGCTCAGAGACAGTCAGCAACGGTTGCAAACCATTACCGACAACCTGCCGGTGTTGATTGCCTATATCGATCGCCACCTGCGCTATCAGTTCAACAACGCGACCTACGGCCTCTGGTATGGCTGGTCCGCCGCCGAGCTGCACAATCGGCCGGTGCGGGATCTCTACCCGGCGACAGAATATGCACATTTTTTACCGTTTATGGAGTTGGCATTGCAGGGCGAAACCCAGCGCTTCGAACGCAGTGAACAGCGCGCGGATGGAGTGCACTATCTGTACTCCATGTATATCCCCCATCGCAGAGAGCAGGAGGTGGTGGGTTTTTACGTGTTGAGTCAGGATATAACGCCGCGCAAGCAGTTGGAGCTAGAGCTCAAGCGCCATGCCCTGAATGATCCGCTCACCGGATTACCCAACCGGCGCTCCTTGATGGAGCAGCTGCCCAAGGCCATGGCCAGAAGCAGTCGTACCGAACAGATGATGGCGTTGCTGTTTATGGATCTGGATGGTTTCAAGGCCATCAATGATAACTTTGGTCACGATGCGGGCGATGAGTTATTGCAGCAGTTTGCCCAGCGCATCCAGTCTCACCTGCGCGAGACCGACACCCTGTTCCGCCTAGCCGGAGATGAGTTCACGCTGATCCTGGAGAATTTGCAGCACCAAGAGCCGGACGCCTGCCGCAAGGCGCAACAACTGCTGGAGGCTATGACGGCTCCGTTTGTCTTGACCGCCGCCACGGTGACACTCTCCAGCAGTATCGGCATTGCCTGCTATCGCCCCCACGCCGAGATGAGCGCCGAAACCTTATTAGGCGATGCCGATCAGGCCATGTATCAGGCCAAGCGTACCGGTAAGAATCAGTTTGTGGTCGCGGCGCCGGAATAACGCCCGCCGCCTGACGCTCAGATCTTTTTCTGGACTGAACTGGCCGCTTCCTGGACTTTCTCGCCGCCTTTTTGAATGTCACGCCCCATGCCATTGATGGTATTGCACCCCGTCAGCCACACCATCACCAACAACCAGCATCCGAGCTTTACCATATGATTCCCCTATGTTGAGAGACTTAAACCATCGTTCAATGAACCATCATTAGGCTCGGCGACTACCATGCCTCAAGCCGGATATCATTCGCAAGCGCTCCACTCCGAAAGCCTGATCCAGCACTGAGCCGTCGCCACAGGAGACGCCATGACCACAGCTGGAATCAATCTATGCATTTCCCGATACAGCGACACAATTGGCAACCGGACAAAGACTCAAAAGGGGTAACTCAATAATCGGCCCCCACTCAGACACCCTATTCATGAATATTGGATATCGACATCCAGCCACACGATGGGGGCAGGTCCGGTCGAACATCAGATCAACTATGATGTGATGAGGGGCTCGCAGAGCTTGCTGGGCGATCACCTCTCAGTCGAAAAATGTGCCATAGCGAATGAGTTCAATGTTTAGGCAGCACATGTTTACGCAGCATAAGGAATCAAGCATGCAAAGTATTTGGCAAGGATTTTTACTCGCTGGGCTACTCGGCTCCTCCGCATTCGCCGCTAGCCCCCGGATCGTGGGGGGTGACGACCTGACCCAGGCCCCCGGCTGGATGGTCTCCATCCAGCAACTGAATGGGCCCACATGGCAAAGCTATCACTTTTGTGGCGGCACCCTGATTGCGCCGGAATGGGTCATGACCGCCGCCCATTGCTTCGAGGGTGCCCAACTGTCACAACTGAACCTGATCCTGGGTCAGGCCCTGCTCAGCAACCAGAGCGCTGGCATCAAGGTCGATCAGATGATTATTCATCCCGAGTGGCTTTCCAGCTGGGAGCTCAGTAGCAATGATGGATCCCGCAACTTCAGCGAGTTTGCCGGCGATATTGCCCTGTTGCACCTGGCAACTGCCCAGAGTGCCACTCCGGTCACCCGGGCAACCCTCGAGCAACAAACGCTACTCAGCACCGACCAGGCAATAACCGCCATTGGTTGGGGTGCCACCAACAGCTCCGGAACCAACTATCCCTACCAACTGCAAACCGTGCAATTGCCTTATCTGGGAGATATTGAATCCTCACTCCCTAGCCATATTTTCGCTGGCGGCGAGGACAACCAGAACATCTGTTTCGGGGATAGTGGTGGCCCGCTACTTCTGGACAACACTCAATATGGTATCGACAGTTTCCTGAGCAGTACCTCCAATCCCCCCACGTGCGGCGATCCGGGTGCCGCAGCAGGATTTACCTCGGTCGCCCATTACAACGCCTGGATCGAGCAACAACTTCATGGCCTGAGCTATACCAACCAACAGGGGCTCGACGTATACGCAGGCTCGACGGGCACAGCCCACTTTGTGATCCGCAATAACGATGCCATCGCCTGGCAAATCAGCGATCTGGTCTCCACGGGCGGTACTCTGCAAGAGGATTGCCAAAGCACGGCCCTGAAACTAGGATCCAGTTGTAGCGTCAACGTGACGTACACAGCGGGAAGCATAGGCTCGATCCAAAACATTGACATCAGCTTCCGTGCAACGTCCGACACCCAGACCCGAAGCGAGCAAATGTTGCTGCGTGCCAGCACCCTGGCACCACCGGTCGATGATACGCAAAGCAGTTCCGGCGGCGGCAGCTTCGGTTACCTGGCGCTGGGTGGTCTCGCGGTGCTGGCCTTTGGTCGCCGACGAGCCAAATCCAGTCACAATCTCGACTAAATCAAGATCCAAACAATGGGGCGGCAAGAATGAATTTGCCGCCCCTGCGTTGGGTACCCGCATCACGCCGTGGTATTGACCACATTGCCAATCCGGCCCTGCCCGCGCCCCTCGGGGATCTTGCTGGAAAATGAGGTCAGAAAATCCCCCAGACTTATCCCGCTGTCGGACGCGCCCAAACTGTTCAACAGATCTGAGAACTTGCTCTGCAATTCACTCACCGAGCTATCGGTCGAGCTGGTGCTGTCGGTACTGTTGCTCTCGGAGGAGAGGCCCAGCTTGCTCAACAGCGTCTGCATATCCGCCTTCATCGGATTACTCTGGCCATAACCATCCGAACCTTCATTTTCCGCCGCTGACTTTCCTGCTCCCTGAGCATGCAAGGTGTCCATCAAGGTCTGCATAAATTCCGCCAGCGCCGTCTGTGCCTCCGAGCTGGAAGCACTGGTGCTGGTGGTTTCACTGCTGGTGTCCGTACTGCTGCTGGTGGTCAAGGCGTCGGTGGAGATGCCGAGCTCGGCAAACACATCGGCCAAGTCGGACATCATCTTGCTCTCCCCTCCCTGAGGTGACGGCGGTGGTGGCATGCTGCCCTGCACACTGCTGCTAGTACTGGTTTTGGTACTGCTTTGCAGCCGCTGGATCAACGAGGCATAGCTGCTTGAGGCATCAATATTGAGTGACATGTTGTTCTCCTTGCTGAAGAGGTTTCCGGGGTCGCCATGTCCGGGACATAACGAACCTGTGCAACGGGCGACAGGTGTGTCATGACGACATCCCGGCTTACCCTTCATCTACCAGCAAGTTGTTAGCCAAAAAATAGCTTATGAATCAATTCGATATGAAAATTCACGTTAGAATTTGTTAGTTCATGTTAAGAAATAGGGCCATCTGTTGCCTCATTAAAACAAAACCGATATTCACCGCCGGAAAATGGCCACAGGAGCAGAAACCAAGCGGCAAGGATTGCCGTCGGCATGGCCCGCGGGAAGTTGAGGTAGCTTGCGGCCAGCCAGTCTGGGATCCGGGTCGATCATCTCGCGATTAGAAATTCTCAATCGATACCCAACGGTCTAGAGTATGGCAGCCAAGGGAGCTCAAAACCGTCAAGGAGTTGCGCTCCCCCCCCCAATAGCGGTGGTCCCTACCACCCCACACAATGACTCATGGTGCAGCGACGTGAAGACCCTATTGCTCGTAATCATCCGCTATATCGCCCATAGCAAGCTGGCCTTTGCCGTGACGCTGATCGGCCTGGTACTGCTCTTTACCTATCAGCTCACTATCCGCAATGCGGTGACGATCGCCCCCGGCGCCGAGCCTGAGTACGGTTTTTATGTGGCCGTCACGCCCGGCGCGGATAATCACCCCTTTGATCTGGTGATGTTTAACGAGATAAAGAACAAGGCCTACCGCTTCGAGTTACCGAGCCAGAGCGCCAGCTTTAAGCGCGGCGAACTGGAAAACTTAAGTTACCGCGTTATCGGTTCCACCCCGTCCGGTCAGGAGCTCGGCCAGGAGATAGAAACCATCTATAGCGATGATGACTACACCTTCTGGAGCCGTTACCGGATCACCCCCACAGGGATTCAACCGCTCTGGCAACGCAATTTCGGCCCAGGCCAGATGTTTGCCGCCATCCCCTTAGCCATCGCCAGCTGCTGGCTGCTGTTTTTCATTCTTCGCCGCCTGTTGCCACGGCAGCGGAATATTGCGACTTAATACTCGACTCTCCAATCTGGACTCTGCTTGATCCGGTTCCGCCCCGTCGGCGGGGGCGATTGGCCAACCTGCCGTTGGCGGGGGCGGGTTAAGGACCGAAGCCGCGGTCCTTAACAATCCTGCGGCTGGGCGTAGGCCGACTGTCGGGAAGGCCCCGAGCTCCGGGGTTCTCTCCACCGGCCGGGAGCCACACGCCATCCCTGGCGTGACGCACCCTTTTGCGGTCATCCTGACCGCGCACCGGCTACGCTCACCCTCCCCTCGGCCCGACAGACGGCGCGGCCTCTGCGTTGTGACTATCAGCCACTCCTCTCCCGTAGGGTGGGCTGAGTTGAGCGAAGCCCGCCGTTTTATGCCTGATGATTCGTTCTATTGATGGCCGAGGATCGACTCTTGGAGCTGGATCCGGCTTGGTCCGGTTCCGCCCCGTCGGCTGGGACGATTGGCCAACCTGCCGTTGGCGGGGGCGGGCCAAGGGGGAAAAGGCCTCCCCCTTGGCAATCCCGGGCCCGGGCGTATGCCGGCTGTCGGGAAAGCCCCGAGCTCCGGGATTCTCTCCACCGGCCGGTAGCCACACGCCATCCATGGCGTGACGCTCCCTTTTGCGGTCATCCTGACCGCGCACCGGCTCCATTCACCCCTCCCCTCGGCCCGACAGACGGCTTCGGATTTTGTGTGATGGTTTCATGGTTAAAAGCAAAGCTCTGATCGGTGCCAACGCTCGGTTGCTGCCGAAAACCGTGAGGGGCGAACAAAATGTGACTCCACCCATCTGAATCCATTTTCTCTGCCACGCAAAGTGCGGTAGTTTAAACACTCAAATAACTCAAGGTTATTGCCGAGATTGACAGCACCCGCTATGTTCCAGGCACTGTGGCAGCCGTAAGCCAGGGGCGGTAGCCTCGGCGATCGCCAATTTCATCGCTGGAGGAGAACCCAGATCAATCTCGATTGAGGCCTGCACTTGGATAGCGTGGCAACCCTCCCTCGATCATTCAGGTTGGTCTTCTGTAAATAATCCAAGGAATTGATTAGCGGAAGTTTTTTGAAACACTCTCGCAACAAAATGCGGAAATATTATTTTGCGAATAATGGAACAATTCCACTTAACATAATTGTTAAGTGTTTAAGGAAACCTCATATAAATGTCAGAGTCTTTACAAAATTTCAAAAGGGCAATGTCTGATGCGCAAGAATTACTCACCTGCTACGACACAATAAATTCTAGCGAATCGAATGAACCAGTTCCTGAGGTTCTTAAGCGAGCTTGTTTAATCATGACGCTAACCGCATGGGAGACGTATGTTGAAGATATTGCAACTGAACTATTTCAAAATAAATTTGGAGCATTGAAAGGCTCTCAAATTGGCAATTTCATGGAATTGCAATTTAACAATAGACTTAAAATGTTCCACAATCCTGACTCACAAAAGACAAAGCAAATCTTTGAAGAGTTTTTCGGCATTGATGTCACTGAACACTGGAAACTAAATAATTACATCCCCAAACAATCTAGAGAAATGCTCAATCTATGGTTAAAAAAGCGAGGCGATGC
>NZ_BAAGVN010000083.1:0-1546 GCF_054780855.1 Pseudaeromonas pectinilytica | reverse complement strand
TTTGGCGATTAAATCAGATCACAAACGAAGCCTTTTTTCTATCTATTTCAATTGGTTGTAGCTAAAGATCCTGTACATGAGTGTTCTCTAACCGCGCTGGCTACTTGTTCTGCACTCATTATTTTCGAGCTGATGTAGTAACGATATTCCAAACTGACCGGCTTGCCTTTTTCTGTCCGAAAGCTGGTCATCATTGCGAGCGTTTTGAGTCCCTTCCAGCGAGAAAAATTGCCTTCAAGAGTACTCGCATCAAGGACATGGCACAGACGAGACTCTATACGTCCATGCTTCTTTTCGGTCTGTAATGCCTCTAGCGAGGAAACATCGTTGCGTAAGGCGCTGAAGGCCTGCTGGATGGCTTTGGACAAATTGCCCTGATTACCTTTTACGGCCAGTAGGTAGTCCCCATTCTGTTCAATAATAGTTTTGGCAATCTTGGTCTGACAGGCCATGGCATCGATTGAAACGAGCGCTCCTCGCAGCTCCAACAGTTTCAATAACTCGGGGATCGCCGTGATTTCATTACTCTTTTTATCGGTTTTTAGTTGCCCCAGTACCAGCTTGTTTGCGGTGGCATATGCGCTAACCATGTGAATGGTACTGTTACGGTCTTCCCGGTTATAAGAGCCTCGCAATGTCTTACCATCAATTGCGATCAGTTCACCCTGAGTCAAGGTATGTACAGACGCCATCCAATCGAGAAAGCAGGCCTGGAACTGCTCGGGTTTGATGACAGAAATGGTGCGAGCGATGGTGTCATCAGCGGGAATACCTGCTTTGAACATATCGAGGTCGAGGAACCATTGGTGGTGTCCCAGTAAATATTCACGGATATCAAACCAGCCCCGGGCACCAGCGATAACAGAGCAAAGAGTACCGAATAGAATATCGAAAAATGGATAGGTCACTTTTGCACTTTGCCGTGGATCCGCAATGGCCTCAAAATGCTGTTTGAATGAATCGATGAACATATGTTGCCACCCCAAAAAGGAAGCATATGATCACAGCTGGGGATGTACGTCAATCAAGACGTCATTCTGGTTATAAAACGTTCACGATCTCGCCCTNCATCCTCATTCATCACGACATCCAGAACCCAGTGCAGGCTATTTTCAATTGCCCAGTGCCCTCGTACCGCTGAGGCAAACTGCTCTGGTGTCAGTTCAGCCGAGCTGATGTAGTAGCGATACTCCATCGAAAATTTTTCCATATTTTCAATTCGATAGGATATTGCGACACCAACACTCTTCAGCGATTTCCACTCTGGAAATTGCTCTGATAGTGCTCCGGCTGGTAACACATGGTACTCGCGGCCATCGATGCGACCGTGCTCTTTCTCGACACTGAGCGTTTCTTCACTCAGCGGCTTCTTGGTCGACTCGCCCAGAGCTGCGCGTACTGCATTATGCAGTGTGGGCTGGTTACCTTTTACCGCCAGCAAGTAGTCGCCACCGCCCTTGACGATGGTTGCGGCTATCCCAGTCTGGCAGCCCATGGCATCGATGGATACCAGGCAGCCTTTTATATCGAGGAGTGCCAGTAATTC
>NZ_BAAGVN010000082.1:0-1115 GCF_054780855.1 Pseudaeromonas pectinilytica | reverse complement strand
CAAGGTCGCACCGCTTGCGCCGGGTGCGCCACATTCCGGATAAAACCATCCACCCAATGCGTGGTGTAAGGTCCGATGGACGCTGCCCAACCGAGCAGACGCTCGGGCGACCACTCCAGCAGTGCCTGATGATGCGCGGGCATATGTTCACGCAGGCTGCTGTGCTGGCCTTTGCGATGACTCCGCGGGTGCTCGGCCACCACCTTGCCCGCGTGGTACAGCGTGACGGTATGCTCGGCCAGATGGGCCTCCAGCCGCTTGCCCTGCAAGGCATAGGGCACGGAGTAATAGTGCTTTTCCAGATCGACGTGGTAGTCCTTACCAACCAGCACCGGCACTACTTTGGTGTAGTGATAGGGATAATCCGGCAGCGGCTTGAGCGCCGGTGCATCGAGCTCGGCAAACAGTGAGGCACGGCAGCCAGGCAGCTTCTGGAAGGGTTTCTGGTTGAGCCGGGTCAGCAGTTCACCCATCCGCTGATTGAGCTGGGCCAGGCTATGGAAGGTTTCATGACGCAGCACCGCCAGGATCCAGCGGGTGACGATCTGCACCCCCACTTCCGCCTTGGACTTATCCTTCGGCTTGCGGGGCCGGGCGGGCATGATCGCAGTACCGAAATGGGCCGCCAGCATCTGGTAGGTGGGGTNCCGCCGAAGAACTCGAAGGCGCGCTTGTGGCTCATCACCCAGTCATCGAGCTGCTGGGTGCGGGTGGCCTCGGCAAAGGTGTAGTTGGAAGCCCCCAGTACGGCGACAAAGACCTGGGCCCGGTAAAGGATCTCGCCGGTATGCGGATCAACAATCGGCATGGTCTGGCCGCAGTAGTCGACAAAGAGTTTTTCGCCCGCAATATGGGTCTGCCGCATCGAGGGTTGCAGCAGGGCCGACCACTCTTTATAGAGCCGACAGAAGTGGTTGTAGCTGTAGTGTGAGCCCGGATGACGCTCGGCGTACTCCTGCCATAGCAGCTCGAGGGTCACGCCTTTTTGACCTGGTTTTTTGAGCTCCTGATGCAGCAAGGCCCAGTTGGGAGTGGGTTTGTGCTGAGTTTTATGGACAGAGCAGGTCTTGAGAAATGCGCGCTCCAGAGAGACGTCATCCCAGGACTCAGACAGG
>NZ_BAAGVN010000081.1:0-23760 GCF_054780855.1 Pseudaeromonas pectinilytica | reverse complement strand
TCTCTGGGTCGGTGGGAATTTTCATTCGCCACTTTGGCACTACAGATGCCATTTTAGGTAGGGGCGACCATCCCATTAGCAGAGGCCGTAGTAGCTGCCAGTCTGGGGCGAAGGGCCGAAGGAATCGGAGGGCGTGCCCTCGATTCTCTGGACTGGATGGTCTCAGATGTTCGCTTCGGCGAAGCTCGCCAAGATGAAGGTGAGGGTGAAGCCCGAACAAGCAATGGCAGCGAGAAACCAGAACAGGCGGATCGAGAACAAACAGGCTCGGGCGATGCGTTGGGTAACTCAAACGCATCGACTTCAACGGTTCCAACCGCCCGGTGCGGACCCGCATGCCGGGTGGTGTGGCAGGGGCGCAGTCAACGATGACTGCCCCCTATGCCGATGCATAGAAGATCAGATCCTGGAAAACGCGAAAGGTTCCGTTCAGGGCGCTACTTGTGTATAAGAGTCAGGTTCTAGAATTAGCTGAGTCCTTAATAAATAGCTGTGAAAAGACTCATCATGTGGCACTTGCTCGTTTAATAAATCTGCCAGTTTAATTTCATTGTTCACTCAAATATTACTCCACTATTCTACCGGCATTTATCACACTACACTCCTCATGTGCATCCGCGCTCGGAGTATCGAGGCTCCTCGTACCCTCAGAGGCGCTGACTTGGTCGGCACACAAGAGCGCTTTCCTCTTCAACTTGTTGACCAGTTAGCCAGATATAGGTAGATTTATGTTGTCTTACGGAAAACCACCACCTGGTGCCCTACCAAGGCAACAGATGATAAAAAAACCACCCTTTCTTCGGGTGGTTTTTTATTTCTGCTATTTGGCGGCGTTATCTCGCCAACCTCCAATCCCCTTAAGCAGCAGATCCAGCAACAGGTGTTGCAGGGCTACGGCTTTCTCTGGGGCGGAGAGGTAATCCAGCGACATGCCTTGCTGGGTATCCATGCGTGCGATCACGGCCTCATCGACGGCTTTCGGGTAGTCACCCAGCATGATGGCGTCGCGATCATTGTTGTTGACCTGCTCCATCAGGGTCTTGTTTTCACTGAGCTTGCTGGCCATGCCATGCAGCCAGTCGAGCTTGTCGCCCTCGGTGACTTCGACACCGAACAGGTCGTTCATCCGCGCCAGCAGTTCCGAGATGAAGTCTTTCTTCTCTTCCTTCGGGGCGGCACTGCCCAGAGCCGAGATGCCCTGCAAACCATAGCCTTCGGCATCCTCCTTAAGCTTCAGATCCTGGGTGCGCTTGGCCTTGAGGTTGTAGTGAGTCAGCATCACGGCGGAGAGGTCGATCTCGTCCTCTTCGAGGATCTCCTGACGCAATAGCGGCAACAGGTGGCGGGCAAAGACACACAGCCGCTCCATCTCGTAGTCATCAAAGGCGGTGATCTGCGAGACGAACTCGTAGAAGCGCACATAACCGTTCAGATCTTTCTTGAAGATGTCGAGCTCGGAGCGGGCTTCGCCAGCTTCTTTGAGGCGACGTTCGGCATTGGCCTTGTCGGTGGCCGAGCCGCCTTGTTCAACCAGTTTCAACATGCGCCGACACTCGCGGATGGTCTCCGTGGTGAAGCCATAGCGTTTGCTGAATCGGTCGACCGCCGGTTTGATATAACCCAGCATGGCTTCCTGACCCCGTTTCGGGTCGAAATAGGCATCGGTAAAGGCCACCACCTCATTCCAGGTGAAGATGCCGGTGCTCTTGAGCTTGTGGAACAGGTCATAGACCAAGTTGGGATCCGACACGGTTTCCAGCGCTGCCGTCTCGTAATACTTCTGGAACTCCTCCAGCACATCCTGCGAATCATTGACAAAATCCAGCACAAAGGTGGAGGTCTTGCCCGGACAAGTCCGGTTCAGGCGCGAGAGGGTCTGGATGCAGTCCACGCCCGTCAGCTTCTTGTCCACATACATGGCGCACAGCTTCGGCTGGTCGAAACCGGTCTGGAACTTGTTGGCAACCAGCATCACCTGATAATCCTGGGTGTCGAACGCCTTGCGCATGTCGCGCCCATTCAGCTCAGGGTTCATGTTACGTTCATTGAAGCTCTGGCCATCGTTTTCGATCTCTCCCGAGAAGGCCACCATGGCACGGATGCCCCGGTATTTTTGCTCCTGCACATACTTGTCGAACGCCAGCTTGTAGCGCACTGCTTCCATCCGGCTGCTGGTCACTACCATCGCCTTGGCTTGCCCGGCCAGCAACGGCGCCACGTTCTGGCGGAAGTGTTCGATGATCACCTGCACCTTCTGGCCTATGTTGTGCGGGTGCAGCCGTACCCATTGAGAGAGCTTGCGCTTGGCCCGCTTGCTGTCGACTTCCTGGTCGGCCTCTGCGCTGTCCATCGCCAGCTTGTAGGCCAGCCGATAACTGGTGTAGTTCTTCAGCACATCAAGAATGAAGCCCTCTTCGATGGCCTGGCGCATGGTGTAGACGTGGAACGGCTCGGGCTTGTTGTCATCGCTGCTCGGCATGTTCGGCTTAGGCCTGCGACCAAACAGCTCCAGCGTCTTGGCCTTGGGTGTCGCGGTAAAGGCGAAGTAGCTGATATTGGCGCTGCCGGCACGGGCGGCCAAGGTCAGGTTGATGACATCTTCGGTCGAGAGCTCCTCCTCGTCATCCAACTGCTCGGCCATCAGCACTTCCCGCAACTGGCGGGCTGTCTTGCCGGTCTGGCTGGAGTGGGCCTCGTCGGCCACCACGGCAAAGCGGCAACCCTTCAGCGTGGTGGTTTCCTGGATGGCCTTGAGCACAAATGGGAAGGTCTGGATGGTGACGATGATGATCGGCGTGCCCAAGGAGAGGGCGCCAGCCAGCTGGGCCGATTTGCTGCCGTCACCCTCTTCGCGATTGATGCGGGAGATAACGCCATCGGCATGTTCAAACTGGGCAATGGTTTCCTGCAACTGGCTATCGAGCACGGTGCGGTCGGTAATGACGATCACCGAATCAAACTGTTTCTGGCCGCCTTGTCGCAACGAGGCAAGCTGATGGGTCAGCCAGGCGATGGAGTTGGATTTGCCGGAGCCTGCGGAGTGCTGGATCAGATACTTCTGGCCACTGCCTTCGTGGCGCACGGCGCCCAGCAGGCTCTCAACCACGTTCCATTGGTGATAACGGGGGAAGATCAGGCTCTCTTTTTTCTTGATGCGCCCCAGATCGTCCTCTTCATGCTGCACATGTAGATGCATGTAGCGAGCGAGGATTTTCAGCAAGGCCTCCGGTTGCAGTATTTCCTGCCAAAGATATTCGGTGCCATAGCCGATTTCAGGCTGATCATTACCGGCACCGCCGTCACGGGTGCCGCGGTTAAAGGGCAGAAAATAGGTGCTCTCGCCAGCCAGTTTAGTGGTCATCGCCACCTCGAACTGGTTCACCGCAAAATGGACCAGGGCGCCGCGCCGGAAGGCCAGCAAGGGCTCCACCTTGCCAGCTGTTTTCAGGGGTCTGTCTTTGCGGTACTGCTGTTTGGCGTTTTCCAGGCTCTGCTTGAAGCAGGATTTCAGCTCCAGCGTCGCAATCGGCAGGCCGTTTAAAAACAGCGTCAAATCGAGGCGCCCGTCATAACCGTGGGGGCTGTAGATGAGCTCGGGCACCACCCGCAGACGATTCATGGCATAGCGGGCTGTCAGCTCGGGGTTGAGATCATGATCCGGCTTGAAGGTCGCAACGCTCAGGCGATGGCCGCGATCCTCAATCTGATTGCGCAGCAGCCACAGAGTGCCTCGTTCCTGCCCTTCCAGTGCCCGCACGGCGGCATTGAGCAGATGACGCTCCGGTTCTTCGCCATAGGTCTTGCAGAATTTGCCCCAGCCTTCAGGCTGGCTCTGCTGCACATAGGCGAGCAGATCCTCGGGGTAGAGCGCCCGCTCGCGGTCGTACTTGGCCGACTCACCGACCATCCAGCCGCTGGCTTGCAGCGCATTAACGATATGATCCTGAAAGGCTCTTTCCCGTGCTTTGTGATCTGACGGCATCTTTTATCCCTGTTGATAGCAGGCCAAACTTGCTGATTTCAAGCGCTTTTTGGTGAAGGCAAAAAACGCATTTAAAAAATACTAAAAAATCGACACGTTTTGACTATATGTCGATGACATCGACAGGTTCATCAAACATGTTTAAAAATTACTAATAAATCGACACGTTATTAAGATGTGTCGATTGCTTAAACATGAGGTTAGCGTGTCAACTCGACAAGAAGCCCATCGTTGATGTAGTACTTTTCCCGGCCAACCAGTTCTTCGCGCAAAATGCCCATGCTGGCTAACGTCTGCAAGTAGCGAGAGGCGGTTTGCCGTTTGGCAATTCCTGCATCCACCAAAAACGAAATTTTGGTGTACGGCTGCATGAAGATTGTTTCGATCAGATCCTTGCTGTAGATCCCCTCGGCCTCGCGTTGCACGCGGTCGCGAACATCGTCCATCAAGGCCAGAATGCGATTGACCAGATCAAAGGTCTGCTGTGCGGTACTTTCCACTGCTTTGAGCATAAACAATACCCAAGCTTCCCAATCCTGGGCCTCTGTGATGGCCCGTAAGCCATCGTAATAATCCTGCCGATGCGTAATGATGTAGCGCGACAAGAAAAGAACTGGAATATCAATTAGTTGCTTTTCGACCAAAAATAACAGATTGAGAATTCGGCCGGTTCGTCCGTTCCCATCCGGGAACGGGTGGATCGCTTCAAATTGGTAATGCATGACCGCCATTTTGACCAATGGATCCAGATCATCTTCTGCATGAATGAACTGTTCCAGATTGGCCAGTTTTGTTCGGATCACCTCTTCACCAACGGGCGGTGTATAAATCACCTCGCCCTGAACATTTTTTAATGCCGTACCAGGAATGACCCGAATACCCATATTCACCTGCTTGATTTGCTGTACTAGCTGGATAAACAGATTGGTATGGAGTGGACGATCTTTGATGGCTCGAATGCCGAAATAGAGCGCCTCGCGGTAGCGCAAAACCTCTTTGGCATGAGGATCTGCCTTGCCATCCATGTTGGCAGCGGCACGATAAAGCTCATCGCTTGTCGTCACTATGTTTTCTATTTCTGACGACAACCGAGCTTCTTGCAAAACGATACTGTTGATCAGTATCGCCTGATTGGGAATTTTAGCGGCGAGGCCTCGTAAGTTCGCCAGAACCCGGTTGGAAGCAATCGCCTGTTTCAGAACGGCTTTGGTTTCAAGTTCTGTCGCAGGAGGCAATAGAGGAAGATCGTTATAGGGTTGTTGACGGTCAAATGTCATCAAGATGTCTCCGACTTTCAATATTTCGAGCACCATTGGCCAGATCTTCGAGGTACAAAGCCCGCTCGCGGTCGTACTTGGCCGACTCACCGACCAGCCAGCCCGAAGCGGCCAACTGCTCAATGATATGGTCTTGAAACGCCTTTTCCCGAGCTTTGTTATCCATTGTTCTTCCACATCCGTTCTATCGAGAACATGCCTAGATTGCCCACCTCAATGGGGTCAGGGTACTGTTGAGATACAGGGGGTGAGTAGGCTCACCCGATTGATTCAGTTGCAGATAATGAAGTTCAGACAGCAGGGCACGAATGTGGGATGAACGCCGTAAAAACGCCCCATGGTTGCCCCATGCTGCCACTACCACGCCAGCGTATTGGGCTAATTCGATCAGCCACTCATCATTGGCTACACCGACCGGGTCCGTAGCCGCTTTCATTTCTCTAGGGTCGGTCGCCCGATAGGCAAACAGGTTAGCCATCACCAAGCCGCCGTAACCCCAGCGTTTGGCAAAATCAATGCAACGTCGAATGGTTGGATCATCCAGTGTCTCATCTGCCGTGGATGGGTTCAGGCCAATAAACAGGGCGTAAGGCTTGTCTGCTGCCCAGACCCGACTTAGCGCGTAGCGATAAGCGCGGCAAGGGGAAAACACCGCATGGCGAGGGCGGGCAGGATAGTCCAGTTCAGCCAGCAAGCTCATGCCGCCACCTCGCTTTTGGGTGGCTGCCAGCCTCGCAGATCGATCTTGCCGGTCACAGCGGCGGAAATCAGGGCGGTACGACGTTCTTGAAGGAACGAGATAGATGCGGCGGCTTTGTCGATTAAATTCTCAAATTTTGTTTTTAGTCTTTGGACTTCAACGATTAATGAGTGTTGCTCAGATAAAGGCGGCATAGGCAAAAATAGCTCTGATAATATCCCTATGTTAACTACATCCATTGTCCCCCCCCGAGAAGATAATGACATCTGCTCAAAAACAATGTGACTTCTCAAAACCATTTCTAAAAAACGAGATGATATTTTTTCGATGGGGGTAACTTTTATTAATCTAGGATTTATTATCCCTGGCTCTGCATTCTCTGGGAAAGTTGCAATTTTCCCAAATGTTCCAACGCAGCTAATTAAAACGTCACCAGGCTTCACTGTGTATTGTTGAAGTTCCAAGTATTTCTCATTTGATACATAATAATCACCAATGTTGAAGTCAGCTGGTATTACTTGTTCTTGGCCGTATACTTTACAACCACTAGATGTGTACATATCTTTTGTCAGGGCTGTACCAAATGGTCCGGCTTTCATTTTTTTCGCCACATGCCTTAGGCGATACACATCCCAATGCTCCGGCACTTGGCCGAGCCATTCTACGCCGGAGTCTTTCATTGGGGCATTGGGGTTTAGCCCCTTGGTGACGGCATGGGAGATCACCGCCTGACGCTTTTCTTTCAGCAATTTAATCAATTGCTGCTGCTTGGCAATCAACTGATCGATACGGGCCGTTTCGTAGTCGAGGAAGGCGGCGATGGTACGTTGTTCTTCTAATGAAGGGAGAGGTATATATTGTCCCTTTATGTCGTCCCAGCTAATAGCAGCTCTATGCTCTAATATTCCATTACCTAGAATGGCCAGTTGCTTCTGAAATGGCTTATTTTCAAACAACCGGAGTGCGTATCGTTGCTCAAGCATATTAGGCTTCGAGTCAAGAATTATATAAACTGGACTACATACTCCATCATAAGGGGACATACCATAAGAGCCGATGGCATAATTCATGCTGTTTATAACAAGATTCCCCTTTCGAACAATCTTACACTTTGTTAGATCATCAGGTTTCTTGTTCCCCACATCCCCTTTGTCTTCATATAAAACGATACCAATGTTAGCCATCAGTGATAAGTAATTATCTTCGTCACCATTAGTGTTTTTTTTGACCAAATGATTAACGCCTGAACGACAGGGGAATGAATTCCAATGTTTTGGAATATCCCCCAACCATTCTACTCCTGAATATTTATAGTCAGGATAAGGCTGATACTTCCCCAGCTGATTTACGGTACTCATGAATGCACCTCGGCCAGTAGTTGCATAATCTCCTTGGCGACCGCATCCAGATCGGCATCAATCTCGGCCAGCGGGCGCGGCGGCTGGTATTGGTAGAAGTGGCGGTTAAATGGAATTTCGTAACCGATTATGCCGACCTGACCATCCAGTGGATCGGTCCTGTTGATATCAATCCAGGCATCGGGCACATGGGGCAGCACTTCACGCTCAAGATAGGCGTGAATATCTTCACCCAGCGGCACATTCTCATAATCACGCAGCTCGGAGCTGGCCTCCGGCTCGCCTTTGCTTATACAGACCTTGGCATCATCGTTCTGCTCACCGAAGGTATTAATCAGCAGCTTTAAGGCCGGGGCCGGCAGCTTGGTAGCACCGAGCGCCTTGGTCAGTTGCTTTTTAAACTGCTCGCGGCACAGCAGCTGTTCCGGCAGTTGTGGCAGCGCGGCGAGAATGGCCGCTTGCAGGCTGGCGTCGAGCTTCTCCCACCCCTTGTCGGCTTGCAGGGCCGCCAGACGCTCGGCATCGAGGGGGTAGAAGGCCAGCTTCAATGGCCGCTCTACCGTGATGCGGCGATAGCCAAAGGCCGAGGTCGGAAAGATCTTGGCGATGGGGCTGGCTTCATAACGGCTGTAGAGGGCAACAATCTGGTTGATGGCTTCATCGCTTAACTGCTTGCGCTTGGAGCCTAGTGATTTACGCATCGGGCTGTGCAGATCGCTGGCGTTGATGAGCAGCACCTTGCCCTTGCGCTCGGCAGGCTTATGGTTGGAGAGCACCCAGATATAGGTGGCAATGCCGGTGTTGTAGAACATGTCGGTGGGCAGGGCGACCAAGGCATCGAGCAGATCGTTTTCCAGCACATAGCGGCGGATCTCGCTCTCGCCACTACCGGCGCCGCCAGTAAACAGTGGCGAGCCGTTCAGGATAATGCCGATACGCGAGCCTTCACTGTTGGCACTGGCCGGGCGCATTTTGGATATCAGGTGCAGCAGAAACAGCAAGGAGCCGTCCGAGACGCGCGGCAGGCCGGGGCCGAAACGACCTTCAAAGCCTTTGCGCTGATGTTCATCGCTGACCTGCTTTTCCACCTTCTTCCAGTCCACACCGAAGGGCGGGTTGGAGAGGCAATAGTCGAAGCGCTCGAACGGCAGCTGATCGTCACTTAAGGTGTTCCCCAGCTTGATATGGCTGATGTCCTGGCCCTTGATCAGCATGTCGGCCTTGCAGATGGCGTAGGACTCGGGGTTGAGCTCCTGACCGAAAGTGGCCAGACGGGCCGCCGGGTTCAGCTCGTGCAGGTACTCCATGCCGCAGGAGAGAAAGCCGCCGGTGCCAGCGGTGGGGTCATAGATAGAGCGCACCACGCCGGGCTTGGTCAGCGCCTCGTTATCGCTGGCAAACACCAGCGAGGTGGTGAGCCGAACGATATCGCGCGGGGTAAAGTGCTCCCCGGCGGTCTCGTTCGAGCTTTCGGCGAAGCGGCGGATCAGCTCTTCGAACACCAGCCCCATGTCGTAGTTATCGACCGCCTCGGGCGAGAGATCGACAGTGGCAAACGAGCGCACCACCTTGTAGAGCAGGTTGGCATCTTCGAGCAGGCCGATGCTGGCCTCGAAGTTGAAATGCTCGAACACCTCGCGGGCATCGGTGGAGAAGGCGCGCACATAGGCATCCAGGTTATCGCCAATGTGATTTTCACCCAGCGAATCAAGCGTCAGCTTGGAGGTGTTGTAGAAGCTCTGGCCTGCGGCGCTGAGCAGCAGCTTGTCACGAGCAACCTCGGGCAGCGCCTTGGTGCTCTCGACGGCAACGAGCACCTTCTGCTTGTTGGCTTCCAGCACGCATTCGAGGCGGCGCAATACGGTAAAGGGAAGAATAATGCGCCCGTACTGGGACTGTTTGAAATCACCACGCAGCAGGTCGGCAACCGACCAGATCAGCGAGGCCAGAGAGGCAATATTTGTTTTCATACGATTCCTTATTACCGCCGGTCAAGGCCGGAGGGGCTGAGCCAAGTGCGTCTGAGCTTACCATAGCGAGCCCCGCTTGCGGGCAGATAGGCAAGCAAGATCAGAGCATTAGCTCATAGTTTACGGAGGTTATGCGGGCGAAACACCCCTGAACGGAAACCCATGTCGCGTTTTCAGGCAGATGGGGCGATAACGCCATGGCGTGGCGGCTGACCCTTGGCATTGTCTAGCGCCCGTGACGAGCTAGAAGTACGTTGAGGTACCGTTTGCTAGACAGAGGAAGAGCCGTCCCCATCAGACACAAGTAAAGTGTGTACTAAAGGGCTGACTTCAGGTTGTTGTGGGTACATCCGAAGCACTATGCTGCGGATCAGTTCACTCCCAGTGATGATACTTTGGTTGGAGATGTAGCCTGTACTGGCTACATCAATGGGAACCACCTTCGATGATCGAATGAGGACTTAGCCGATGAAAATAATGACGAAACAGGAAGTTGATGTGGTCAGCGACATCCGCTGCGATGTCTGTGATGCGAGTTGCTCACCCGTCGATGGTTACGGTCCCCAAGTCGGAACTCTCAGTGCTAGGTGGGGTTATGGCTCTTCTCATGATGGCGAAGCGTATGAAGTCTATCTCTGTGAATCCTGCTTTTTCCAGGCACTGGCCAATCTTCAGGAACAGCGCCGAGGCCAGCTAATGTTCTCCGAACAGGGCTATGAACCCAATCCGGATTTCGGGCGAATCGAGAGCAATAAGGAGATAATCTGATTGCGAATGGCGTTGGGATACCCGCAAAACCATGGTTGCGTAATCTGCTATTCTAACGATAAGACCCTGTTATATATTTCATTAGGGCGAGAAACTGGCAGCATCAGGGTGCAATTGTCAGTGGAAGGACCCCGGGGCGTCCCTGAGCGCCGCGTCGGGTGAAACCCCTAGCAAGGCCCCCATGGGGCCTTGCTTCCCTCAGTTTTACATCTTCTTCTCCATTCATCATGTCTTGTTCTTCCCATCCCTAGTGGACTTCATCCGCAACGCATCAGGATGGAGATATCTTTCCCGAGAACCGCTGGGTCGTGTCCAGATCACTGATGATGATTCAGTATTGTTCCATATCGCGGGCAGACATTGGATGCGATGAACTGGATCCGGTCATGGATGTTGCCATATACTGTGTTTATATACAGCTAGCGAGTGCCACCCATGTTCCTACGACCCACTGAGGCTCCTCCCGTTCTCGGGTTACCCCTATTTGCCTTCCCGGCCTCCTGCGGCTTTCCGAGCCCAGCTCAGGACTATGTTGAGGCCACGCTGGATCTGAACCAGTTGTGCATCAGCCGACCTGCGGCCACCTACTTCGTGCGGGCAGCCGGTGACAGCATGAAGGATGCAGGCATTCTGGATGGCGATCTGCTGGTTGTGGACCGCTCTGTCACTGCACGTCATGGCGACACAGTGATCGCCTGCGTTGATGGTGAGTTCACCGTGAAAATATTGCAGCTCACCCCGAATATCGCCCTGCTGCCAGCCAACGCCAACTATCAACCCATCCTGTTCCAGGCCGAACAGTCATTAGAGATTTTTGGCGTGGTGACCTTCGTCATTCACAAGCAATGTCAGCACTAAGATGACCACCGCCATAGCCCTGGTTGATGTGAACAACTTCTACGCCAGTTGTGAGCGGCTGTTCCGGCCTGACTTGGTGGGCCGTCCGATTGTCGTGCTCTCCAACAATGATGGCTGTGTGGTAGCCCGCTCTGCCGAAGCCAAGAAAATGGGCATCAAAATGGGCGTTCCCTACTTCAAGATCAAGCGTGATTTTGAGCGGTTCGGTGGCGTCTGTTTCTCCAGCAACTATGCGCTCTATGCCGATATGTCCCAGCGAGTGATGTCCACGTTGGAGAGCATGGTTCCTGCCATAGAGGTCTACTCGATTGATGAAGCCTTCACTGAACTCGGCTCGTTATGGGCGGGAGACTTTGTTGATTTCGGGCGCCAGATCCGGGCCACCATCCAGCGGTATACGGGCCTTACCGTCGGTGTGGGTATTGGCCCAACCAAGACCCTGGCCAAACTGGCGAACTACGCCGCCAAGAAGTGGCCGGCCACAGGGGGCGTTGTCGATATTCGCGACGAGGGACGCCGAGCTCGGCTGATGGCTATCACCCCAATCGATGAAGTGTGGGGTATTGGGCGCGCCCTGAATAAGCAACTGCAGGCCCAAGGGGTGGCAACCGTGGCAGATCTGATTGCGCAGCCACCCAAGCAGATCCGCCAGCGTTATGGTGTGGTCGTAGAGCGCGTGGTCCAGGAGCTGCGCGGCATCCCCTGCTCGGAACTGACGATAGACACCCCGGCCAAGCAGCAAATCGTCAGCAGTCGCTCGTTCGGCGAACGAATTACAGAGCAAGCCAGCATGCATCAGGCGTTGTCGGCCTTTATGGAGCGAGCCGCCGAGAAACTACGCCACGAAAAGATGCGCTGCCAGCATGTGAGCATCTTTTTTCGCACCAGCCCTTTTAACGAAGGCGAGCCCTATTATGGCAACCAGCTATCGGCCAAGCTGCCGCGACCAACCGACGATACTCGCGAACTTCTGCATCATGTAACCCAACTGCTGCCCCATATCTGGCGCGACGGATTCCGCTATCAAAAAGGCGGCGTCATTCTCGGTTCGTTCACGCCGCGGGACCACTACCAGGCAGATCTGTTCGACAATCCTGGCTCACCCGACCGCCGGCTAATGGCGGTGATCGATGCCATCAACCATAGTGGCCTGGGCCATATAGGCTTTGCCTCGAAAGGTGTAGACGCCTCTGAGTGGATGATGAAACGCGAACACTTGAGCCCGCGCTACACCACCTCGTGGGACGATCTACCGGTCGCTAGGTAGTTTAAGATTGTTCCTGAGAGGAAGGTGTTTCCACTACTGATCTATCCTGCCCACCGGCCTCTGTTTCCAGTGACTTACTGATGGCCAATTTCCCAGATATGACTTGTTGCGACGCCGCCTCCAATGCGGCTGCTTCTTCCGTAGCAAACCCCAAGTCGGAAAACACGTTCCCAGTGGCAAGGGTAATGTGCTGAGTTTTTGAGTCCTTGTTCATGTATTGCCCCGCAATTGTCATCGATGAAAGATTCAATCAAACAAAATGTGACCTGCTCCAGGCGAATCCATTTCCATCTACTAAAAAAGTGCAGTAGGTTAAAAACACGATTCGCGCAAGTTTACTACGGCGAGAGACACAACCAGCTGTGAAGATCTAGGGAAGGTGCGAACAAGTCTGTGATATGAGATCATGATGTTCATCCGGAGCTGCATTTCCGAGGGCCATCATGAGTCATCAGCTCACCTTCGCCGACAGTGAATTCAGCAGTAAGCGCCGTCAGACCAGAAAAGAGATTTTCTTGTCCCGCATGGAGCAGATCCTGCCATGGCAAAACATGGTGGAAGTCATCGAGCCGTTTTATCCCAAAGCCGGTAATGGTCGTCGGCCCTATCCGCTGGAAACCATGCTGCGCATTCACTGCATGCAGCATTGGTACAACCTGAGCGATGGCGCGATGGAAAATGCTCTGTACGAAATCGCCTCCGTGCGTCTGTTTGCGCGGTTATCCCTGGATAGCGCCTTGCCGGACCGCACCACCATCATGAATTTCCGCCACCTGCTGGAGCAACATCAACTGGCCCGCCAATAGTTCAAGACCATCAATCGCTGGCTGGCCGAGGCAGGCGTCATGATGACCCAAGACACCTTGGTCGATGCCACCATCATTGAGGCACCCAGCTCGACCAAGAACAAAGAGCAGCAACGCGATCCGGAGATGCATCAGACCAAGAAAGGCAATCAGTGGCACTTTGGCATGAAGGCCCACATTGGTGTCGATGCCAAGAGTGGCCTGACCCACAGTCTGGTCACCACCGCGGCCAACGAGCATGACCTCAACCAGTTGGGTAATCTGCTGCATGGAGAGGAGCAATTTGTCTCAGCCGATGCCGGCTACCAAGGCGCGCCCCAGCGTGAGGAGCTGGCCGAGGTGGATGTGGACTGGCTGATCGCCGAGCGCCCCGGCAAGGTAAGAACCTTGAAACAGCATCCACGCAAGAACAAAACGGCCATCACCATCGAATACATGAAAGCCAGCATCCGGGTCAAGGTGGAGCACCCGTTTCGCATCATCAAGCGACAGTTCGGCTTCGTGAAAGCCAGATACAAGGGGTTGCTGAAAAACGATAACCAACTGGCGATGTTATTCACCCTGGCCAACCTGTTTAGGGTGGACCAAATGATACGTCAGTGGGAGAGATCGCACTAAAAACTGGGAATAGCGCCTTAAATGGCGAAGAAACGGTCTAAATAGGCTGATTCAAGGGCATTTACGGGAGAAAAAATCGGCTCAAACAGGAAAAAAATGAAATGACTGAGTCAGCCGAGAAGAATTTCCCCGCTTATTCGCACCTTCCCTAATTGAGGACGTAATATATTATTGCGCAGATTATGGTCTTGACTGCTGTCTTGTGCATTTATGTCGCAGGCGAGAATAAATGATTAAGGGGTTTATCCATGGTCAGAATTTGCAAAATCGAGATCCAACATTTTCGAACAATCCGCTTACTGAGCTGGCAACCCTCATCTGGACTCAATTGCCTGATCGGCCCAGGGGACAGCGGCAAGACCACGATTCTTGATGCGATAGACCTTTGCCTCAGTCCCCGCCGCAATATCAGTTTCGCCGACACCGATTTTTATGGGCTTGATGTAACTCAGCCTATCATTATTACGCTGACGCTTGGCTCGCTGCCCAATGCCCTGATGCACCTGGATTCCTACGGTAATTATTTGCAGGCATTCAACCGTGTAAACGGGCTAGTCACCGAGGAGCCTGAACAGGGTCTAGAAACCGTGTTGTGCCCGCGTTTGATGGTGGATAGCGAGCTGGAACCTGTCTGGACGTTGGTATCCCAACGCGCTCAGGCCCAGGGTCAGGAGCGCAATATTGCCTGGAAAGATCGGTTGCTTCTGGCTCCCGCCAGACTCGGTACCTATGCCAGCTCCAACCTATCATGGGCACGTGGGTCGGTGCTTAATCGACTGACGGAAGAACGTCCGGATCTGGGCGCTGAACTTGCCAATGCAGCACGCCAGGCTCGAACCAGTTTCGGTGGACAAGCCGGCGTACAGCTCGCAGAAACACTCCAAATCGTGACACAAAAAGCCAGTGAGCTCGGCGTGCCAGTTGGAGGCAATACCCAAGCGTTGCTGGACGCGCACGCGGTATCCATCGGGGATGGTGCCATTGCACTCCACGATGCAGCAGGTGTGCCCTTGCGCTCACTGGGGACCGGTTCGTCTCGTCTATTGGTCGCAGGTCTTCAGCGTGCGGCAGCACAAAAGGCGTCCATCGCGCTAGTCGATGAAGTAGAGTATGGCCTAGAGCCACATCGACTTACCCGACTCCTTAACTCCCTTGGCGCGAAGGAAAATCCCCCCCCTCTTCAAGTATTTCTGACCACCCATTCCCCGGTCGCTGTCCGGGAGCTCAACGGCAATCAACTCTTCGTGGTACGCAAGTCTCAGGACGGAGCACATCAGGTTCTACCGGTAGGTGACGCTGATGATATTCAAAGCACCGTCAGGCTTGATCCGGAAGCTTTTCTCGCCCGTAGCGTCATTGTCTGCGAAGGTGCCAGTGAAGTCGGCCTGATCCGTGGTCTAGATCATTTCTGGACGAACATAAACGGACAGTCAATGCTGGCCGCAGGATCTGCATATGTGAATGTCGGCGGCGGAGAGCCTGACCGGTGTTTTTTTCGCGGGCTCGCATTGCGCCGACTTGGCTACCGGGTTCTGGTCATAGTTGATGCGGATAAGCCACCCACTGCGGCGACCGTGCAGGAATTCGTAGATGCAGGTGGAGAATACATCACCTGGCGAGAAGGACGTGCTCTGGAGGACGAGCTGTTTCTTAGCCTGCCGGACGCGGGGGTGGATGCTCTGCTTCAACGAGCCATAGACCTTGTGGAAGAAGATCTAGTGGCTGCGCACATCCAGACTCAGTCAAACGGACAACTGACTCTCGCCCACATCCGGCAACAGCGTCAACTAGTGGGGGAGCCATATCCTCTCGCGACGCGACAACTACTTGGGCAGGCTGCGCGTAACCGTCGAAACGGATGGTTTAAATCAGTCACCAAATTTGAGGATGTCGCACGCGACATTCTGGGTCCCAATAGCCAAATTTCAGAGCCAGGATTTGTCGCCTTGATCAACCGTCTATATTGGTGGGCCCATGCCGCCTGAGTACAATTTATTTGCTTTTCACCGCGGCGTGATCACCGCCCCTGCGGGGTGTGGCAAGACGCAACTCATTGCCGATTCGCTGTCTAGGCATACCGGCACATCGCCGGTTCTCATCCTCACACATACTAACGCGGGGGTCACGACACTGCGTCTGCGCATGCAAAAAGCCGGGGTGCCCACTTCGGCTTACCACATCGCCACGATCGATGGTTTTTCCATGCGCCTGGTGGCGATGTTCCCACAGCGAAGTGCTGTCGACGCTGCGGTCCTCCTGCTACAGAATCCCAGCGTCGACTACCCGGCAATACGCATTGCCGCAAGAAATTTGCTCCAAAGCGGACACCTCAATGAGATCCTCACGGCAAGTTATGCCCACCTGATTGTCGATGAGTATCAGGACTGCAATTTGGTACAACACGCTCTGGTGACAGAGCTGTCCATGGTGCTTCCCACCTGCGTCCTTGGCGACCCGATGCAAGCTATCTTCGGCTTTCGCGGCAACCAACTGGTGGACTGGAATACCGACGTACTTCCACATTTTCCTGCTATCGGTGAACTGAATCAGCCCTGGCGCTGGACGAATGCAGGTACACCCGAGTTCGGCCAATGGCTTCTGGAGTGCCGACGAATACTCCTAGCGGGAGGTGACATTGATTTGCGCCAAGCCCCGCCTGAAGTCGTCTTTGTAGAGTTGCAGCCAGCGACAGCTATTCAGCAACGGCTGACCGCAGCGTTAACACCGGCTGTTACGCCGGATGGTGATGTGTTGGTGATTGGAGACAGCCGTAATCCTCATGGTCGTCGGCAAATGGCGAGTCAAACACCGGGGGCGTCCGCAGTGGAGCCCGTAGACCTAGCCGACCTCACGCTGTTTGGAGTGACGTTTAACCTGCAGTCTACCGACGCCCTGACTCGTCTGGTGACATTTGCCGCAGAGGTGATGACACAGGTAGGTCCTGCGGCTTTGCTACCCAGACTGGGGAGCTTACTTCAAGGGACTGCACGCAATCCTGCCACAGAGGCTGAAGCCGCTCTGGTAGCCTTCGCGCAAACTCCGAGCTTCCCTCTTGCCATCGAGGCTCTGCGCGCGTTGACCCGACAGAATAATGCTCGGGTCTATCGCCCCGATGTCTTGTATTGCTGTCTGCGCGCGATGCAAATGGCTGCTGGAGGCAGTTGCAGTTTTGCCGATGCTACGGTGCGGGAACGAGAACGAAATCGGCATGAGAGCCGGCCCCTTGCGCGTCGTGCTATTGGAAGTACCCTGTTGCTGAAGGGCCTAGAGGCGGAAGTGGCCGTTATAACTGCACCAGAGGAAATGGATGCCAGACATCTCTACGTCGCATTTACACGTGGTTCGAAGAAGCTGGTTGTCTGCTCGTTTACACCCGTAATGATGGCCCGTTAATTCTAGCTGATAGCAGCCTCTTGCTGCTTCCATCATCGGCAGCAATCAACGCAGAACCGCCGATCATTACGGACGACAACCGGCTAACAGCGGCCGGTCAACAAAATCAATACGGTGGCCTACCCCCAAAAATTCCTGCCGAGCAGACACCTCGCCATATCGCTATAGTTCCGACCAAAGCTTGCAGTAAATCTGCTCTCCGGAAACTCCGAAACTACTGAGACGCAGAATTTTATCAGTATCTTCATCATGCGATCTGACCGCCACTGTCCAGATTACAGATCGCCCCTCCAGCGCATCGGCTATAGCGAGGAAATAAGCTTTATCCACCACCGAAAGGGAGTGGCCAAGCACTTTCACGTGAGTGACTGACCGCAGGTTGGAAAAAAAGCCCTTGTTGAGCTTGATGATTTGCTCGCTTGGCTTAAAGGTCTGCTCAAAGTAGTCATCCAATCTTTCTAGCGCTTCCATTACTCGAGTGTCTGCTGATTCCCCGTCAAGACCATTCTGAAGCGAAGGACGATCATCAGGAGTCCAGGCATGGCCAAGAATCAGTTCAGAGCCTGACTCAGCTCCTTCCCCATGTATATGCAGAACATTCTCAGCCGGGACGTCATAAAGCCTGCTCAGCGTACATGTGTAGTTGAAGTTCAGATACAGGGCGTTTCTATCCAACGTTTCCAGTGACTGAAGGGTTGGACTGCAATTAGGAATTACGATGGATCTGATCCAATCACCGAATCGTGATTGCAACGTCCTCGATAAACCGGTGGCGACCCGATCAACTTCGTACTGGAAATCATGATGTCCGGCGTCACTCCAGTTCTCGTCGGCGTATGACCCAAGGAAACCTGTAAGATCAGAAACGACGCGTTCGGTGTCCATATCAGCCAAAGCAAGCTCAAGGTCAGACCAATCCTCATCGGCGGGAACATAGGTATCGACCCAGTCGAATACCTGACGATCGGCCATATTCAGAAAAGCTTTAAAATGCTTGTACTGGGTAGGCAAACCATGGTGGAGATCGAAGCCGTTACCGATGATGTAAAGAGTTTGAGTATCCATCAAGGTTCCTAAGGACTAGGCCGACGTTGACACCGACTGGATCAGTTATCAATCTAAAAACTTGCGCTGCGCCTTGGAGGATAGCGCCAAGTAGGATCACTTTCTCTTTATTAGAAATATGCTCAACAACCATAATTACATACGCACCGTGGATCATGGCTCGATGATAAACCCAGTTGCTAGCAGAAAATGCATGGGACAAAGACCACTGAGTTTTGCATCGTTCTGGAGTGGCCTTAAAATCATGGCCATGATGATCAATGGGGTTGAGTGATGATGGATGGAGAGTTTGGGGTTAGTCATCGTGTCTTTGAAAACTCACAGCAAATGGCAGCCTGTTGGCAGTGCGTTACGGCTTCTGCTGGCTACCCGACAGTGGCTATTGAACTCGCCAAATGTGGGGCGGGTGGGGCAGACTGGAACAATAAGTTCAGCATTCACATAGCGAAGAAAGAGCTCCATGCTGTTGCCTCTGTGTTACTTGGTTTCAGTGAATCATTCGAGGCTAAGTTCCATGGCGCCAAGCGCAACAAAAGCTATGAACTGTGCCGGGATGCATCATCTTTGAGAATTACCATTAGCGACGCCGGCCCTAAGAAAACGATCCAGATTGGATTGGACTCTGCATTTTGGCTTGCCACGTTCGTAGTGGGGGCCATCGTTAAAAATGCTCCACCAGGAACACCTGAAAGCATGATTATCCCGCTGATCCAAAGAACCCAGCCGAGTATAAGCAAGACAATAGGTGCCTGACCATCGAGCATATTCGGCTCACCGCACAAGAAATTCTCATTGGTAGAGGGAAGAGCCCCGGCGAAATTCGGGGCTCAATTTGTCACTGATCGTCATCCGTCAGCTCAAGCAAGTCAAAGACGGCATCACCGCCGACCACTTCTCTCAACCGCTCCTGTGATGTTTCTGTGTAGATGGAGGTGGTCGTTACACTGGAGTGCCCGAGCAAGTCACAAACAGTCTGCAGATCAGAACGCCTCAGACTCTTCTGCGCGAAGGTGTACCGCAGGTCATGCGGAGTCGCTTTGGCCAGGCCCGCCGCGATTAGGCGCCGCTCCATCATTCTATTGATAGAGCTTCGGTCCATGTGCTGAAAATCACCAACATCAACGCCGCACCCTGGGTTTGCCTTCACATATTTCTGGGTCACCCGAATTAGCTTATCGCTCTTATGGATCCGGACAAACAAGGGCCCTAATTGCTCCCCCCTGATCTCCATCCATCGACCAAGGATTTCCCGCAAGCCACGGGGCATCGGCATAACACGAGTCTTGCCGCCTTTACTCCTCTTTATTCGTAGTTCCCCATACTCTCCAGCTGACCACCGGATATCCTCAACCGTAAAGCCCGCAACATCCATCCGGCGGAGTCCGCATCCACGCATACACGATATGATGGCCAAGTCGCGGCAGCCGGCATTGGACTTATCGGCGGCCAGGTGTCGAAATAACGTATCAATTTCATCGTCAGAGAGGCTTCGGTGGGGGGCGATCTCACCGCGGCCCGTTGAGCCTTTTACGTTTTCGGTTGCCATGATCACGGCATACTGACCAACATTGGACTCAGGAATGAGGTCTCTCTGGCGAGCACGTTTGAGCGTTGATCGCACAAAGCTCAGTGTTCGATGTATCGTTTTAGGCGCAAACCCTTGAGACTCAAGGTGGTGCCTCAGAAAGTTAAACTCCTTGGCTGTCATGAGGTGCCACGGGGCCTTCTCAGGAGCGCATTGATATAGCAACTCACTCACGCGAGTGAGGGTTGACCGGACAATGGGGATGCTACCCGCCGCAAGCGATGTGATGTAATCCAGATATGGCGAGTCTGGTGTGGCGGCAAGCCGAGCCGCTATTGAATCTGCGCCATACGGCATGAGCTCGCCATTTCGATACTGAGATACCGTTAACTCATTTTTATTGCTCATCCTTTAACGTCCCCGGCTTGAGTCACAGCGAATTGCTGCATCATTTCTTTCAATGTTGTCACCTTGGATTCTAACTGGGCATTGGCGATCCGAAGTTCGTCGTTCTGCTGTTCTTTGGTAGCCACAAGAGCCAACGCCTCTTCGTGCCGTTGGCGTACTTGCAAGAGTTGCGCTTCCCGGGCTCCGGACTCTTCTTGTTTGGCTGTCAGCGTCTGCTGTAACCCAGCCATTTGGATTCTGATAGATTCAAGCTGGTGCTGCCGTTCGCGGGCTTCTCCCTCAAGTACCTCAACCCGGGCAGCTCTTGGCTCCAGCTCGAAGATTTGTTTTTGCATTCTAGCCATGGCAGAGCGAGTGACTTCGAGCTCGCGCTCGGAAGATTCAGCCAACTGTTTCAGCTCGGCCGCCCGCGCCGAGACCTGCTCCAGCTCAGAGTTCAGCTGCCCTAAGCGGGTGTTACGCTCATTCAATCCATCCTGCAGCTGCCGTGATGAATTTTTTTCTTCGGCCAGAAGTTCCGCTCGAGAGACTACATCTTGCTGTAGCAGCGCAATCTTGTTGTTGCTGATCGCCAGTGACGCCTCTACCTCCAATAGCCGCTCGGTGGTGGTGGCATGCAGGATATCCAAGTCAGCCAGGTCTTGGCGAAGGGCGCTATTTTGTTCGGTAGTCCGAGATAACTCATCGGTGATCTGTGCTGAGTGCGCGACCAAATTCCGATGCTCGACCAGTAGTTGTTCTCGGGCATCCTGCGCCTCGTGGATTTTCTGTGTCAGGTGCTCGATATCAGATTCCATGCCCACGATCGCAAATTCCTGGTCGGCAACGCGCTCGGCGATCAGGTTTCTTTCCTGAATCAGTTCGAGCCTGGCCAGATCCTTAGCCGTATCCCAGATTGTGGCTGAAAACTCTTGCAGCTTGTTCGTCAGTTCAACAGGGCAATCCATGGCCACTGTTTTGGGTGGGTTGGCTTCCATCCATTTCCGGTAAACAGGGCCGATCTGAGAATTTGAGCCCGAACCGAGGAATTTTCGGATGTTGCGATAGGTGACTTTTTCGCCGGCCTCATCCAGTTGAATGATTGCAGCCAGAATGTCGCCCTCAGTGAGCGGTTGTTTGGTGTGTGGTTGTGACTCCATTGAGCACTCCTTGTTTGAGTTTGTAGCGGTCGCGCTTATTGCTACCGTTACGGTTACATAATTATAAATCAATGGCGAGCTTTCCGCAGGGTGGGGAGATCACCAAACCCCCCCCCCTGCCGGCCTAGAATTCTCTGACGCAATAAAATGTATATTCTATTGCGTTAAAACAAAAGAGGAGTAATACTGATTGTGTTGATGTAACTGTAACGCTACGCGCTACACTACAACATGAATGTTCAATGATCACCGTGTTTTGCGCAAAATGATGCCGACATGTGGTTAACTGTAAGAAAAGGAGTTTTTATGCCGCGTTTCTATCTGGGTGCTGATATTCGCTTTGCTGCTTTGGCTTTTGGTTACACCTCCGTTTTTGCCGGGTTGTTCATGCGCTTTGTCATGAATGGCCATTCGGATATCGGGTTTCTGCTCCCGGCGGTGTTCGCCCTGGCTACTATCGGGGTTCTGTGCATGTACCGTGGGACTGCAGCCCATTTTCTTGCTATGTGCTGGTTGCTCACCCAGAACCCAAAAGATCAGGGTGCGTTTGATCGAATGAAGGTCCTGATGACCATGCGCCGTAAATTGGCAGCCTCTATCGGTATGGGGCTTGGTGTTACCAATAACGCGGTAATGATGCTTCTGAATGGCGGGGATGTTTTTTCGTATGAATCACTGATCGTCATCTTCATCTTGACGGTGATTGGTCACTGGGGCTGGTTTGGTCGAGGTGCTGCCGCATAGCTGTTCACTTACGAAAAGGCCCCGGCAATTGCCGGGGCCTTTTTTTTACCCGCGACACCGTAAAGCCCCGTCCTTCAGGTCGGGGATATAAGGTGAGAACGGCGTAGCCGTTCCGTGGTTAATGTGGTGTTTGTTGTTGCTCGATGTACTGGCGAATGATCTCGATGGGAGCGCCGCCACAGCTCGATGCAAAGTAGGATGGCGACCACAAAACCCCTTTGTAGTAGAACCTGGCCGCTATATCTGGCCGCTCTTTGCGCAGCACTCGACTTGACGCCCCCTTTAAACTATTCACCAGCGCAGACACGGCAACCTTGGGGGGATAATTCACCAGCAGGTGAACATGGTCAGCCTCGCCATCCATCTCTTTTAGCTCCGCTTCAAAGTCACCGCAGATTTTAGTGAACAGCTCTTTAAGGCGGTCAATTGCCGCCTTATCAAACACTCTTCGGCGATACTTTGTGACAAAGACCAAATGCACGTGCATAACAAAAACACAGTGCCTGCCGCGTCTAATGTCATTGATGTTTTTCATAGACCAAAATATATTAAAGGAATGCAGCGACTTCAAGCCTTTAAGTACGAACTGATGCCAGACGGCCAACAACAGCGGCAAATGCGCCGCTTTTCTGGTTCGTGTCGGTTCGTCTTCAACAAGGGGCTGGCGCTGCAAAAGGAGTTGCACGAACAGGGCGAGAAGAAGCTCAGTTATGCCGGGTTGTGCAAGTCTCTAACGCAATGGAAGCAGGTTGAATCAACTTCGTGGCTGTCCGATACCCCCTCGCAGGCATTGCAGCAAACGCTCAAGGACTTGGATCGGGCCTACAGCAACTTCTTCGCCAAACGGGCGGATTTCCCCCGCTTTAAGAAGAAGGGCCAGAGCGATAGTTTCCGCTACCCGCAGGGTTGCAAACTCGACCAGACCAACAGCCGGATCTTCCTGCCAAAGCTGGGTTGGGTGCGCTATCGCAACAGCCGGGAGGTGCTGGGCGCGGTGAAGAACGTCACAGTGAGCCTGTCGGGCGGTAAATGGTATGTATCCATCCAGACCGAACGGGAGGTTGACACACCCCTCCACCAGGGCGGTGCCGTAGGCATCGATATGGGGATTGCCCGGTTCGCCACGCTATCAGACGGCACTTTCTACGTGCCCTTGAGCAGCTTCAAGCACCACGAAATCGCCTTGCGCAAAGCGCAGCAGGCGATGAGCCGTAAGACCAAATTCAGCGCCAACTGGAAGAAGGCGAAAGCCAAAGTCCAGCGCATCCATGCCCGCATCAGCAATGCCCGCCGCGACTACCTGCACCAGACCTCAACAACTATCAGTAAAAACCACGCGATGGTGTGTGTTGAGGATTTGCAGGTGCGCAATATGTCAAAGTCAGCAGCGGGCACCACCGAGAAGCCGGGTAAAAACGTGAGGGCCAAATCTGGTCTGAACAAGGCCATCCTCGATCAGGGCTGGTTCGAGTTCCGCCGCCAGCTCGACTACAAGCTGGCGTGGAATGGCGGGCACCTCATAGCTGTGCAGCCCAAGAACACCAGCCGCACATGCCCTTGTTGCGGGCATATTTCGGCAGAGAATAGACAGACTCAGGCCACGTTCAAATGTGTGGAATGCGGGTTTGCAGAAAACGCCGATGTGGTCGGCGCGATCAATGTATTAAGGGCGGGGCACGCCCGGTTAGCCTGTGAAGTGAGCGGTGCAATAATGCCGCCAGCAGCAGGAACCCACCGAGGTGAGTTGGGCGCTTGCGCCTAGCCACGGTAGGAATCCTCGGCCTTTAGGCCGAGGAGGATGTTGCATATTCCCACGCATGGCGATCGCTCAATAACATTCATGCCGATCACGTAATAACATCCATGCCGATCACTCAATAAC
>NZ_BAAGVN010000080.1:0-807 GCF_054780855.1 Pseudaeromonas pectinilytica | reverse complement strand
ATTTTTTCCGGGATCTCTTTGATGGCACTGAGATGACGACCACCTTCCTTGATGGTTTCTCGGGTTACGCGCAGGGACTCTTCCAGGGCGACCGCGTGCTGTTGCAGCAGCTTCTCGACCACCTGGATATCATCAGAGAGCTGGTGTAATGGCGTTAATTCTTCAAAACGCTGCCGTAACTTGGCCAGTTTGTTATCCAACTCGCGGTCATGCCCACGACAAGCATGGGTCAGGCGCGTGATGAATTGTATGGCGCAGATTCGTTCGGCATCCGTTTGTTCGGCAAGCACACCCAACTCCAGTTCTTTTTGGTCCAGCCGTTCTCTGAGTTTGCTTAGTTGCCCAGCGATGGCAGATACATCATTCATCTCCAAGTTCCTTACGGTATTACGCCATGGCTGGCTGAAAAGCAAAGAGGTGAATCGACTCACCCGTTAGACAATGTGCTGCCACTCGATCAGCTGTTTGCCATGTAGCGCGTTGACTTTGACAAGTCCTTTGTCAATGGCCTCAAGCCTCGCATATGCGAGGCTTCTTGTTATGGCCCAATTGATCTAGCCTTGTTTAAAAATAAGATTGGTGTCCGTGTCTGCAGTATTAAAATGCACGACTGGGCTATCTTAGTTAAGCACTGAATCGCCATCGGTTTTGTAGACACCTCACAGTTAGATAAACTAATGTTGATTTGCACCCGGAACTGATCCACTTCTCCCCGTAATTTGCATCTGGCTAATAACATCATGTCGATCGGCCAATAACATCATGCCGATCACTATTTTTCTGCCCGCGTTTATAGCGTCTTTCTTT
>NZ_BAAGVN010000079.1:0-796 GCF_054780855.1 Pseudaeromonas pectinilytica | reverse complement strand
AACGGCTGGCAGTATGAGTGCGTCTCCGGTGGCACCGGCCCAACGGACGAGCCGGTATGGTGGGCAGGTGAGGGCGTGACCGCCATCATCGGAACGGCCACGTTCAAAGCAAGACAGTACATTCAGGCCCAGGCGCATGGGTTGATTCAGCCGATCGTTGAGGAGCACTGATGGCCTATTCGGTACCTGCGTCCAGCGCCGTCGATTTCAGCGTAACGCGGCGTCCTGCTCGGCTGCATCGGCTGCCCGGGTTAACCGGCGTGATGCTGATGGATGGACCATTGATCCCACCAGGTGCACCGCGCCTGCGCCGCCGAGCGATGGCAGCGTGGGTACCAGCAGGCGAACTGGATGCGNTCATCACCCAGCCCCCGGTGTTGGCGTCCTGGGCGACAGCTCGGCAGCTCGATGCCAGGCTTGCTGCGCAATGGTCGGCCGGAATTCCGATCCCTGCGGCCATCGGTAGCCAGCACCTGCAGATGCTGGCTGCCCGTGATCGCCGAGGTACTGATATCAGCTGGTCGGTGAACTTGCGTGATCGGCCGTTCGACCCGCGCTATGACCTGACACCACCGCTGCACATGCTGCCGGTCATCGGGCAGTCCATATCGTTTGTCGATGGCTATGTCGCCCCGGCGGCCAGCGCAGTCGATTTCAGTTTTAACCACGACATAACCCCACGCTCTATCTACCCGCGCAACAGCGCCCCGCACACCTCAGAGATCCCCTCATTTTTAGAGACTCAAATAATTCCAAGTGTGCGGGTATATAAGCGGTGTTGCTTCAGGTAGTAGAT
>NZ_BAAGVN010000078.1:0-18732 GCF_054780855.1 Pseudaeromonas pectinilytica | reverse complement strand
GCTCATGAAGCCGAATATATGTTTGTGACTACTTTGTTAAAAATAGAGCAGCACTTGCTTGCACAGGGTCGGTGTCCATATATACTATTTATGCATGGGATGTCACAGAAAAGTTGAATTTTCACCCGGTTCGGGGAAAAATGCCCCGCTCAGGTCATGACGTATAGACAGCTGTTGTTGGCTCTCGATAAGAGCCAGTGCGTGCCGCGGCCTGACGTGGCTTATTTTGCTTGGTCTTCAGGACATCTCACAGGAATTTTATGAACATCCTTCGTTCTTCCGCCGCCGCCCTGATGGCTGCTGCGACCCTCATCAGCCTGCCCGCGGTGGCCGTTGAATACGGTTTGCCGGAAAAAAACAGCCGCTTGATCGGTGACAACATGGAATATGTGGTCCCTGCCGATAGCACTCAGCCGTTGGAAGCGATTGCCGCTCAGTATCAGATTGGTCTGACCAATATGCTGGAAGCCAATCCCGGGGTTGATCCTTATCTGCCTAAGCCGGGTAGCACCCTGATCATCCCGCATCAGTTGATTCTGCCGGATGCGCCCCGCGAAGGCATCGTCATCAACGTCGCCGAAATGCGCCTGTACTACTACCCAAAGGGTAAGAACATCGTTGAAGTTCTGCCCATCGGTATCGGCCAGTTGGGTACAGATACCCCTGAAAACTGGGTGACTTCGATTCAACGTAAGAAGGCAAATCCGACTTGGACTCCAACTGCCAAGGTGCATGCCGAGTACGCCGCCAAGGGTGAACCACTGCCAGCTGTTGTACCGGCGGGGCCTGAGAATCCGATGGGATTGTTTGCCCTGTATATCGGTAATCTGTATGCCATTCATGGCACTAATGCTTCGTTCGGGATCGGCCTGCGCGTGAGTCACGGCTGTGTACGGTTGCGTAATGACGACATCGAATATCTATTCAATCAGGTTCCGGTCGGTACTCGTGTTCAATTCGTCAACCAGCCCGTGAAGGCCAGTGCCGAGCCGGATGGCGGTCGCTATCTGGAAGTGCACCAGCCTTTGTCCCGGACTCACGAAGAGTTGAGTTCTACTATCGCCGCACCGCTGCCGATGAGCACGGCTGTCACCCGCTTCATTGCCCATGCCGATACCGATTCCCTGGTGGTCAAGCAGGCGCTGGAACAACGCACGGGTGTGCCGGTACGTCTGAATCCGCAGACCACAGCCAGTACCCAGATGTAAGTTCTAATTCGTATAGTTCAACGGCGCCTGATGGCGCCGTTGTTTTATCTGGCTGAAAGAACATCCGCAGCGACGCGTTTTTTCAGCTATGTCTCATTTCGCCGCAGATGTGTACACTAGTCGGCCGAGATGGAAATAAGGCGGTAGAATCAAGAGGTTCTGTTGCAACAGCAATCCACATCTGTTGCCAAGGGGATACGGTTCGACAGCGCGATCGCAAGGAGAGAAGCAATGCCAAAAGCGCTTTGGAGTGATAAGCGTAAATTTATCTGGCTCCTGACCCTGGTATTGATGTCCGCATTTTTCCTGACCAGCTGGAGCAGTTACCAAGTCGCCCACCATTCATTAAGCGAGCAGATTGAGTCCAATACTCTGCCTTTGACCAGCGACAACATCTATTCCGAAATTCAGCAGGATCTGCTGCGACCGATTTTTATCTCCTCCCTGATGGCGCACGACACCTTCCTTCGCGACTGGGCCTTGAGCGATGAGGCTGATGCCCAGCCCATGGTGCGTTACCTCAAGGAGTTGCAGGAGCGTTTTGGCACTGTTACCAGCTTTTATGTCTCGGAAAAGACCGGACGTTACTATCACTCCAGCGGTGTACTGAAAACGGTCAGTGCCAAGAGCCCCGAGGATGCGTGGTATTTCCGGGTTCGGGATCTGCCGGTAGGCGAAGATTTTGAAATCAATATCGACACTGATACTGCGGATCGCAGCAAGACCACTGTGTTCGTGAATTACCGGGTTTATGACTTCAACAAGAAGCTGATCGGCGTGACGGGTGTGGGCTTGGCGGTCGACAAGGTACGCGAGTTGATCGAGAAGTATCAGGAGCGCTACAGCCGCAGTGTCTATTTTATCGATCGTCAGGGACGGGTGGCGCTGCACGGGAAAAACTACTCGGGCCCGGAAACGATTCAGGCTGATCCGGCCTTGGCTCCTCTTGCAACCCAGATCCTGACCAGCCCCGGCGGCTCCTACCAGTACGAGCGCCAGGATCAGCAGGTTTATCTCAATAGCCGACTGGTTCCCGAGTTCAAATGGTATCTGATGGTCGAACAGGCCAGCCATGCCGGAGAAGGCAAACTGCAACAAACGCTGTGGGGTAACCTGCTGCTGAGCGGTCTGGTCACGCTGGGTATTCTGGTGATTGCCAACCTGACCCTGGGGCGCTATCAGCGTCGTATCGAGCAGATGGCCGCGACAGACAAGCTGACCGGCATGATCAGCCGCCAGGTGTTTGAAACCACCTTTGAGCATTTGGTGGCTCAGGCGCGGCGTCAGCAGCAACATGTGTCGGTGATCCTGTTTGATATCGATCTATTCAAGCAGGTGAATGACCATTTTGGCCATAACGTGGGCGACATGGTGATCCGTAAAGTGGCGTAAACCATGCTGGCGACGGTGCGCCAATCCGATGTGGTCTGCCGCTGGGGGGGCGAGGAGTTTCTGGTGCTGCTGCCGGATTGCGATGGTCTGGCGGCCAGTGTGCTGGGTGAGAAGATCCGTGCGGCTGTGGCGGCGCTGGATATTCAAGCCAATGGCGAGACGATTGCGATTACCTTGAGTGGCGGGGTGGCTGAATACCAGAGTGAGGGATCCGTCGTCCTGCTCAATCGCGCCGATCAGGCTCTGTACCGTGCCAAAGCCGCGGGGCGGAATCGCTTGGTGATGGCATGAGTATTCTGGCTGTTAGCTAGCAACCGAAGATCACCCCAGCGTCTTGGCGGTTGGGGTGATGTTTAATATATGAGTGAAGGCTGAACTGACCACTGCACGCTACCAAAGCGTGCTTGCAAGGGTTGGCCGTGGTGTTTCTGCGCGTTCCTGTAGCCCCCAAAGTGCTTCCTCGTCCTCACTCAACAGCAGCGTATGTTCATCCGTCAGCATGACTTTGCGGATGCGGTTGAATCGATTTTTTACCAGATGCTCGAGCATGGATTCATGTTCGGCCAATAGCAGTTTGCCTGGTGCATTGGTCGGTAGAAAACTGATACTCGAGGTGGTGAAGGAAACGAAACCTTCCGAGAGCAACCATTGACCCTGGATCAATAGTCGCAGTGCGGGTTTGTCGGTGAGACTGCCGAATACCACCCGCGATTCAAATTGCAGCTGACCGTTAGCTAATAACAACAACTCGCCCTGTTCGCGCCAGCGATTGAGTTTGCGGTCCAGCAGCAGAGCGGCGGTCTCTTCGGCAACTTCTTGTTCCCGCTCGAACGCCCAGGTTCTGTGAGTGAGTTGCTGTTGCAGATGAGCATCGCTGGATAACCACAGCACCAGCAAGGCGCAGCCAAGAGAAAAGATCGTCAGTATCCAGGGAAGCAGGCGCATCAGTGACAAGCTTGTACCTGAGCCTCAGTCCATTGGTAGTTATAGGTCTGCTGTGCCGAAATCCATACCAGGGACCAACCCATATCCGAGGGTTCCAGCAAAATATGTTCGGCGGCGGGCAAGGCGCGGTTGTTTCCCCACTGTTGCAGGCAAGCCAGCAATTCCGGTTTGTCGATGACAACGGGTGTTCCTTGCTGCCATTCCAGTAATAGGGGGGCGGGTAGTTGTGGCTGTTGCTGATACCAGCGGTAGAGACCGCACGGGCTCATCAGAGCCAGCAAGGCGCTGAGCAGCATCCAACGCAAGCGGGGACGATCCCAGCCAGTGTTCTCTTCGGGCTCGAACGCTTGCTTTTGCAGCAAGGAGGCCAGCTCTTCTTCATTCAATGGTGAAAGCAACATGTGCGCATATCCTGTCGAGAATTGCCGATCTTCAGTATGTCATTCAAGCGACCGAAAACACCGTCAGCCGCCAGGACTTTACCTGTTATTACCAAATACTTCGTCAGGCCAACATAACTCGACATTTGTTTGCAGCTGAGAAGAACCGCACAACAGTGGTGCCTTGATTCTGTTAGCTTTCATCCGGTTTCCAATTCATCTGTCGGACGCAAGTTCCTGACATCAACTATGACGCCAACAGGCCGATGATCTGTTGCCAGCTAGAATCAGGTAGAACTCTGTGTCTGATGTGTGCCGAATTCTGACTTCACCCGATCCCTGCGCCTATCGAGCGGATCTGAATGGGCTGCGGGCTCTTGCTGTGGCCGCCGTAGTGCTTTTTCACTTTCAGTTTCCTGGCCTGGGGGGAGGGTTTGTTGGTGTCGACATCTTCTTCGTTCTCTCCGGATTTTTGATGACCCGGATCATTCTTTCGGCTTTACAGATGGGACGCTTCTCCTGGCAACAGTTTTATTTGGCCCGCGCTCGACGCATAGTCCCAGCCTTGCTGGTACTATGTCTGGTGCTTCTGTTTCTGGGCTGGTGGTGGCTGCCTGCGGCAGATTACCGTTTACTGGCGACTCATGCCGCCAGTGCCCTGGGGTTTATCTCCAATCTGCGGTTTCTCAAGGAAGCGGGTTACTTTGATGCCGTCTCCCACGACAAATGGTTACTGCATACCTGGTCACTGGCTGTGGAGTGGCAGTTCTATCTGCTCTTGCCGTTACTCTTGTTGTTGTTGTGGCGATTGTGGGGGCTACGTGGTTGTGTGCGGGGGCTGGCACTTCTGGCCGTCATCTCGTTTCTCTGGTCTGTCTATGCAACCGCCCATTGGCCTGCGTCGGCCTTTTACCTTCTGGGCTCACGGGCTTGGGAGCTGGTGGCGGGTGGACTGACCTGGTATTTGTCCAGCCGGGTCCATCTTTCAGATCGGTGGTGCCGCTTTGGTGAATGGGGTGGCTTAGGCCTGATAGTGCTGGCGATAGCGGGTTGCAACGGGGATACCCCATGGCCAGGGAGCATGGCCGCACTGCCGGTGCTGGGGACTATGCTGGTGCTGCTGGTGGCGCGGACCGACTCCAGATTGCTCGGTCATCCTCTGGCTCAGTGGCTTGGACGCTGTTCCTATTCTATTTACCTCTGGCACTGGCCGCTGGTGGTACTACTGGCTTATGGCAACCTACAATCCAGCACCCTAGCCGTTGCGGCGGCGCTGCTGGGCACTCTGTTGCTCGGGGCCCTCTCTTATCGATTTGTCGAAACCCCGGGGCGCGTGTGGCTTGGCCAACTGCCATCCCGACGTTGTGGTTGGGTGTTGCTCAGTGGCGTACTTCTGGTCGCAGCTCCCGCACTGGCCATCCGTAAACTGGAATTAACTGGCCGGGTAAACGTGCAGGTTGAGGCTGCGGCTCGGGATCAGTTGAATGAAAATCCACGGCGTAAAGAGTGTTTACCTGGCAGTGGCGATCAGTTTCCAGTTTGCCATTTTGGCGGGGAGAAACTGGATGCCATCTTGCTGGGGGATAGTCATGCCATGGCGTTGAGCAGTGCCATGACAGCGGCCCAGGCGGACCGGCAACGCGGGTTCACCCTGCTGGCCTATTCCAGTTGTCCGAGTGTGAATCAGGCTAAGCGTTTCGGCCCCGGGATTGATGAGCGTCATCAGTGCGCCCGTTTCAATGCTCATGCCCAGGACTATTTACAAAAGCAACCTCCGGCGGTACCCGTCGTGGTCATCAACCGGGGTTCACTCTACCCCTTGGGTGATATGCAAGCTGAGGATCAAGGCCCGGTAGTCTACTTTGAGCGCCGCTACGAAGATCCGGATCCGGTTTTTCTGGCCGACTACCGAGAACGTCTGGTACAGAGTAGTTGCCAGTTGGCGAAGTCTCGTCCTGTGTTCCTGATGCGACCTATTCCTGAGATGCCGGTCGAGGTTGCCAAACGGATAACTCGGGATCGGATGTGGGGTCGGCCAAGTGTGTCGGTCTCCATCTCGCTGGCGGAGTATCATGCCCGGCATCGATTTATCTGGGATGCCCAAGACGAAGCGGTGCGCCGTTGCGGTGTGGCGATCCTCAATCCATTACCCTATCTGTGCGATGGCGATCGTTGCTGGGGTACCCGGGACGGAAGAGCTCTGTACTACGACAAGGATCACCTGAGCGAATATGGCAATAAACTGCTGGTGCCGCTGTTCCGACAAGTGTTGGCTGCACACTCCCGCCCCTTGCCCCTGATTTCATCGGCACAAGCATCCATTCCCTGGCAGGCCGGAACTTCCGGCTAGTGGTTAGACTGCTAACGGTTGGATGGATAATCGAGCTGTTCTGTAAGCCGGTCGATAGCCGTCATGAAAAAGCCCCTGCAAGCAGGGGCTTTTCGTTGGGTGTTGCAATCAGGTTATCAAGCCTCAACCGGCTTGCGCTGCCGCCAAGCGGCAATGCCGAGGGCCAGCAGAACCCAGGTAATCAGTGGCCAGCTACCGAAGCGGTTGTAGGGGGTCTGTCCCGACGCTGGCGCCACATCGACCCGCAATACCTGTTGCTCGAATTGGGGCAGCATCTTGATCGGTTGGCCGTGCGCGTCGATGGCCAAGGTGACACCACTGTTGGTGGCGCGGATCACTGGCTTGCCGAACTCGATGGCACGCATGCGGGTAATGTCCATATGCTGCCAGGGGCCGTGGGAGGTCCCGAACCAGGTGTCGTTACTCACTGTCAGCAGATAGTCGGTATCGGCATGCACGTTGCGTCTTAGCTCCTCGGAGAAGGCCATCTCGTAGCAAATCGCGGTGGCGAAGCGATGGCCGCGGACCAGGATATTCTCCTGCTCTGGCGCCCCGCGGCTGAACGAGGACATGGGCAGATTGAAGAATGGCGCTATGGGACGCAACAGATCGCCAAAGGGCACGAATTCGCCAATCGGTACCAGATGCTGCTTGTAGTAGCGATTGCCATGGGCGTATTGATAGCTCTGGAGGCCATCATTGTCGATCTGCCCCATACCGATCACGCCGTTATAGAAGCGTCGCTCGCTCATATCCAGATACTGGATGCCGGTTAAAAAACCAGTCTTGTGCTCGCGCATGGCGCTGTCTACATTGGCCAGGAACTCCTGCATCTCGTTTTCCAGCGCCGGTACGGCTGATTCTGGCCAGACGATGACATCGGCATCCTGATTCAAACGACTCATCTCCAGATAACGCAGCAGGGTCGGACGGATGTTTTTCGGCTCCCACTTGGCTTCCTGGGCGATATTGCCTTGCATCAGCGCGAAGTTGAGCGGCTTGCCGGGCGTGGTCCAGCTCAGCGGTTGCAGGCCAGCACCCAACGCAAAGGCCGCCACTGGCAGCAGTAGCCAGAGAGGCTTGCGTTGGCGCAGGGCTAAGGCGATACCGCCACTGCTGAGCAGTAGCAGCAGGGTCACGCCTTGTACGCCGAGCAAGGGGGCAATACCGACCAGCGGGCTATTGATCTGGCTATAACCGAACCACAACCAGGGGAAGCCCGTCATTACGTGACCTAGTGCCCAGTCACTCAGCAACCAGAGCGCGGGAAAAGCTAGTAGGGTCCTAAGCCAATCGGACTTGTCATCTCGCTGCGGGAATAGACGCGCCCACAGCCAGCAGGCCGCCATGGGGAACAGCGCCAGATAGGCTGCCAGCAGCGCGACCATCAGGAAGGCCACCGGCAGGGCTATGCCGCCGAATACTGTCATGCTGATATGGATCCACCATAGACCCGGCAGGTTCAGGCCAAAGGCGAAGGCAAACCCAAGCTTGGCGGCGCGTTTGGGAGCCTGGTTGCTCAGTAGCAGCTGTAACAGCGTCAGGGAAACCAGCGCCAACGGCCAGATATTCCAGGGGCCGAAGGCCGGTGTGGCCAGCGCGCCCGCCAGTGCCGCGGATAACAGGCCAGTCCAGCCTGACGAGAGAGACGTACACCAGTTGGAACGTGAAGCGAAGAGTCGGGTCATCATGGGTAGGTTCTGAGCCTATGGGTTAAGAGTTGGATGCAGGACTGGTTGCTAAAAGCAGACCGCCAGCCCAGATGGAGCTGGCGGTCTACTGCTGATGCCGTGTCATCCATATCATGGGGCAGGATCAATCGTCGAGGTTTTCACCATCGGCTTCATGGGTCTGCGGGATCTTGACCTGCAACTGCAACAAGCGACGTCGATCGGCATGGACCACCTTGAAGGTAAAACCTGCCAGGGTAACGGCTTCGCCTTTTTTCGGCAGATGACCGAAGGCATGCATCACCAGACCGCCCACGGTATCGACCTCCTCATCACTGAAGGTGGTATCGAAGTAGTCGTTAAACTCTTCGATGGGGGTCAGGCCATGGACGGCAAACACGCTCTTGCTGACGCGGCGGATCTGCTCCTGTTCATCCCCACCAGCATCGTATTCATCTTCGATCTCGCCGACGATGAGCTCCAGAATATCCTCGATGGTGACCAGGCCGGAGACGCCGCCGAACTCATCGACCACAATGGCCATATGGTAGCGCTGCTGCTGGAACTCTTTGAGCAGTCGATCGACGCGCTTGCTTTCCGGGACCACTACGGCTGGACGCAGCACCTTGTCAAAGCTGAAGGGTTCATCGGTCAAACCCACCGCAAACTGCAGCAGATCCTTGGCCAGTAGTATGCCTTCGACATGGTCCTTGTCTTCATTGATCACCGGAAAACGTGAATGAGCCGATTCAATTATGATCGGCAGGAAGGTTTCCACCGCCTGGTTACGGCGGATGGTGACCATCTGCGAGCGCGGGATCATGATATCGCGCACCCGCAGCTCGGCGATTTCGAGCACACCCTCGATCATCTCCTTGGTCTCTTCGTCGATGACGTCGCGCTCTTCGGCATCCTGGATCATGCCGACGAGCTCATGGCGATCCTTGGGTTCGCCCTGAAACAGGTGGCTCAGGCGATCCAGCCAATTTTTGCGGGGTGTCTGGCTCGGGGACTGACTCGGTTCGTCACTCATGGTGTGTGGATTGGTCCTTAGATCTCATCATCTTGATAGGGGTTGTCGAAACCGAGCGTTTGCATGAATTCCACTTCCAGGGCCTCCATCTCTTCGGCTTCTTCATCTTCAATATGGTCATACCCTAACAAATGCAAGCTACCGTGCACAACCATATGAGCCCAGTGTGCCAATAAAGGCTTACCCTGCTCCTGCGCTTCCTGCTCAACCACCTGGTGGCAGATGATGAGATCGCCGAGCAAGGGAAGTTCAACTCCGGGAGGGCACTCGAAGGGAAAGGAGAGCACATTGGTCGGTTTGTCCTTGCCGCGGTAGGTCAGATTCAGCTGATTGCTCTCGGCTTCATCCACCAGACGGATGGTGACTTCCGCCTCTTCCTGAAACGGCAATACAGCCGCATCCAGCCAACGCTGGAAGTCGCTTTCGGCCGGCAGGCCTGTCTGGTTGTCGCAGGCTAACTGCAAATCGAGGATCACGCTCATGACGAAGACTCCGGGTTGGCTTGCGGTGGTTTTTGCCGCTCGGCTTCCTGCCGTCGCTGCTGCTCTTCAAAGGACTCATAGGCCTTGACGATGCGCGCCACGACCGGGTGGCGGACCACGTCCTCGGCCTGGAAGAAGTTAAAGGAAAGCCCATCGACCTGGCTCAGTACCTCGATAGCATGACGCAGGCCGGATTTCTGATGGCGGGGTAAGTCGATCTGGGTGATATCACCGGTGACCACGGCCTTGGAGTTGAAGCCTATCCGGGTCAGGAACATCTTCATCTGCTCGACCGAGGTATTCTGCCCCTCATCGAGGATGATAAAGGCATCGTTCAGGGTGCGGCCGCGCATATAGGCCAGCGGTGCTATCTCGATGATCTGGCGCTCGATGAGTTTCTCGACCCGCTCGAACCCCAGCATCTCGAACAGGGCGTCATACAGAGGACGCAAATAAGGATCCACTTTCTGCGATAGATCGCCAGGCAGGAAGCCGAGCTTCTCACCGGCCTCGACGGCGGGGCGTGTCAGCAGGATGCGACGGACTTCCTGACGCTCCAGCGCATCAACGGCAGCGGCAACGGCGAGGTAGGTCTTGCCGGTCCCGGCCGGACCAATGCCGAAGGTGATGTCATGGGTCACCACGTTGGCGATGTATTGGGCCTGATTCGGGGTCCGCGGCTTGACCATGCCACGCTTGGTCTTGATGTTGATTTCCTTGCCATAAGGGATGCTGTCGGCGGCTTCTGGATGGGCGTCATCATCCTGCTCCAGCAGATGGCATTCGGTAATCGCCAGATGGACCTGATCCGGCGTCAGGTCGATCAGTTTCTGGCCGCGTACCGGCTGGGTTTCGACATACAGACGCTTGAGCAGTTCGATCACGGCCTCGGCTTGCAGTGCTTTACCCACCACCTGAAAGTGATGGTTGCGATAGATGATTTCGACGCCGAGGCGGCGTTCGATCTGCTTGATGTTGTCATCGAACGGCCCGCACAGGCTGGCCAGATGCTGGGCGTCCGCGGGTTCCAGGTGCAGATCCAGGGTGGTGATATGACGGCTCAAGGTATCCTCTCGGGCAATTAGAAAAACGGGGGCCAGGAGCCCCCGCCAGGATCAGGGGCGGAAGGTGGCAACACCCAACTCGTCGGCTACGCCATCCGGGCGGCGGGCGAGGATTTCGCTGGGCCGGATGCTGTGGCGTAAATCCATATCTGCTTCGGTGCGCACCAGCTTGCCACGCAAGGAATGGGGGAACACTTCGGTGATCTCCACATCGACAAACTGGCCAATCAGGCGGGCGTCGCCCTCGAAATTAACCACTCGGCTATTTTCGGTGCGGCCGCGCAACTCCATCAGATCGTTCTTGGATGGGCCTTCCACCAGAATGCGCTGGATGGTACCGAACATCTCGCGACTGTACTGCATGGCCTGGTTGTTGATCACCTGCTGCAGGTGATACAGGCGCTCCTTCTTCACCTCCATCGGGGTGTCATCCGGCATGTCGGCGGCTGGTGTACCCGGGCGCGGACTGAAGATGAAGCTGAAGCTCATATCGAACTTGATATCGTCGATGAGCTTCATGGTCCGGGCGAAGTCGTCATCGGTCTCACCGGGGAAACCGACGATAAAGTCGGAGCTGATGGTGATATCCGGACGCGCGGCACGCAGTTTGCGGATCTTGGATTTGTACTCCAGCGCCGTGTGCGGCCGTTTCATCATGGTCAGGATACGGTCCGAACCGCTCTGTACCGGCAGGTGCAGGAAGCTGACCAACTCGGGGGTATCGGTGTAGACCTCGATGATGTCATCGGTAAATTCGATCGGGTGGCTGGTGGTGTAGCGGATGCGGTCGATGCCATCAATGGCGGCGACTAGGCGCAACAATTGGGCAAAGGTACAGAGTTCACCGTCGTGGGTCGGTCCGCGATAGGCGTTGACGTTTTGTCCCAGCAGATTGACTTCCCGCACCCCTTGCTCGGCCAGTTGGGCGATCTCGAACAGCACATCATCCAGCGGGCGACTCACCTCTTCGCCCCGGGTATAGGGCACGACGCAATAGGTGCAGTACTTGGAACAACCTTCCATGATGGAGACATAAGCCGTCGGGCCATCCGCGCGCGGTTCGGGCAGGGAGTCAAACTTCTCGATTTCCGGGAAGGAGACATCGACCTGGGCACCATGACCGGTTTGGACCTGTTTGATCATCTCCGGCAGACGGTGCAGGGTCTGCGGGCCGAAGACGATATCGACTTGCGGTGCGCGGGTGCGGATCGCATCCCCTTCTTGTGAAGCGACACAGCCACCCACAGCAATCACCAGATTGGGATTGAGCTTTTTCAACTCCTTCCAGCGCCCCAGTTGATGGAACAACTTCTCCTGGGCTTTTTCCCGGATAGAGCAGGTGTTGAGCACCAGAACGTCCGCTTCATCAGCCAGTTCAGTTGCTTCGTAGCCTTGAGAGGCTCCTAACAAGTCGGCCATCTTGGACGAGTCGTACTCGTTCATCTGGCAGCCCCAGGTTTTGATATGCAGTTTTTTGCTCATGGAGATTCTTTGCGCGCTTAACCAAATATTCAGTGGAGGCAGGAAGGGACTCAGCCATTCGCTACCCGAAGGACCGCGTATTCTACCCCCTTACTTCGGTGGAGACTAGTTTCTATCCAACCCGCATTTTGTAAGGGTATTGGTCCATATTGCGTGCATTTTTCAGCGGGCTTCATCACCCGCATCGCGAGCTAGGATACAATGGCCCCTTGCCCATAACCCTGTTGTTGCGCCACTGCCGGATGGCAGACGCTGGAGCTGATTGATGGAATCTCAGGTTACCCCTATTCCTGCGCTGTTGAATGCCGATGTGACCCTGATTGGCGGCGGTATGGTGGGCGCTGCGGCGGCCTGTCGCCTGGCGCAGTCCGGCTTCACTGTGGTGCTGGTCGAGGTGCAAGCACCGCAACGGTTCGACCCGGACCAGCCCATGGATCTGCGGGTCTCGGCGATCAGTCCAGCCTCTATCCGCTTGCTACAAACCTGCAGCGCCTGGGAGTCGGCGTTGGCGATGCGCGCCTGCCCCTATCGGCGGCTGGAAACCTGGGAGTTGGAGGGGATGGCTACGCGCTTTGCCGCCGAGCAGTTAGGGGTTTCCGAGCTGGGCTACATAGTGGAAAACCGGGTGTTACAACTGGCGTTGTGGCAGCAGTTGCAGGGGTTACCGAATGTCACGATCCTGGGTGGAGCCCAACTCTCTGCCTTGGAGCAAGGTGCGGATGGGATCCGGTGCACGCTGAGCGATGGTCGCCAGATCTCCAGCCGCCTGCTGCTGGGCGCCGATGGTGCTCAGTCGCGGACTCGGGAGTTGGCGCAGATAGGCGTCACCAGCTGGGACTATCGCCAAGCCTGCTTGCTCATCAATGTGGATATTGCCGGCGAGCAGCAGGATATTACCTGGCAACAATTTACTCCGCGCGGCCCCCGGGCCTTTTTGCCGTTGGCTGGAAGTCATGGCTCACTCGTGTGGTATGACACCCCGGAGCGGGTACGAGAGCTGCAGGCTCTGCCATTACCCCAGCTCGCCGAGCAGGTGCGGCGCGAGTTTCCCGAGCGTTTGCCGGAGTTTTCAGTGACCGCCGCCGGGAGTTTTGGGCTGACCCGCCGTCATGCCCAACGCTACGTCAATGGTCGGGTGGTGCTACTGGGCGATGCGGCTCACACCATACATCCGCTGGCAGGGCAGGGCGTGAACCTGGGTTTCAAGGACGTTATCACCCTGTGCGAATTGCTGGTCAACAGCCGACAAGCCGGTAATGCCTGGGATGAACCCGCGCTGTTACGGGGTTATGAGCGTCAGCGTTGCCGCGACAATCTGCTGATGCAAACGGCGATGGACGGTTTTTACCTGACATTCAGTAATGATCTGCCCCCTTTGCGCCTGCTGCGTAATATGGGGTTGCTGCTGGCTGAACATGGCGGTCCACTCAAGCGCCTGGCGCTGCGCTATGCGCTAGGGCTGGCGTAAGTGCAGCATTTTTTAGCATGAGCAAGGATAAGGCTCATGCTGAAACAACGCGCAAATTGATCCCGTTATCTGGCTTTGCCGATATTGGAGTGACGAACAGGGGGAAAACAAAACAAATACACGCGGAGAGATGAAAATAAGAGGGGAGAATGGTGGCTATGACGGGATTCGAACCTGTGACCCCCGCATTATGAGTGCGATGCTCTAACCAACTGAGCTACATAGCCATTTTGATTTTTTACATGTGGAGCTGTATGACTGGTGTGCTGTGATTTGAACCTAGGCATATTGCCGAGATCAAAACCAACTTCTCAGTCATTTATCTAAAAATATGGCTGGGGTGCTAGGATTCGAACCTAGGTATGGCGAGATCAAAACCCGCTGCCTTACCGCTTGGCGACACCCCAGTGGATGGTGGCTATGACGGGATTCGAACCTGTGACCCCCGCATTATGAGTGCGATGCTCTAACCAACTGAGCTACATAGCCATTTTGAAGCGTTTACTAACTGATACTGCAGGAAAACATGGTAGTACATAACAATATGGCTGGGGTGCTAGGATTCGAACCTAGGTATGGCGAGATCAAAACCCGCTGCCTTACCGCTTGGCGACACCCCATCCGGGAACAGAATCTACCTTGAACGACCAACTTCTAAATCGAAAAATAGAAGATGGCTGGGGTGCTAGGATTCGAACCTAGGTATGGCGAGATCAAAACCCGCTGCCTTACCGCTTGGCGACACCCCAATCAAGAATTCTGCTGCACAATATGAAGAAATGCTGGTGACCAGCGAACCATCCGTCAACAATCAAGACGATATAGAAAATGGCTGGGGTGCTGAGATTTGAACCTAGGCATAATGTCGAGATCAAAACCAACTTACAGTCATTCATCTAAAGATGGCTGGGGTGCTAGGATTCGAACCTAGGTATGGCGAGATCAAAACCCGCTGCCTTACCGCTTGGCGACACCCCAATGATGGTGGCTATGACGGGATTCGAACCTGTGACCCCCGCATTATGAGTGCGATGCTCTAACCAACTGAGCTACATAGCCAACACTCTTCACCGTTCAACAGTACCCTGTTCAACTGTGCGGGCGAATTATGCGGATCTGACCCTGAGGCGTCAACCCCTTTTTCCCCTGCCTTTGTCTGCTTGGCGAAGAAATGGCCGCTCACCGTCCGGATGAGTAATCAATCAGCGGCAAGCGGCTGAATCTGCATCACATTTGCCATGTGTTGTCAGCGGCCGAAGCCTTGAAGGCCGCATCCGCCAGCATGGTGAGATGTGGCGTGGGCGCGGTCTCACTCTTAACCTGTAGGGCGAGTCATCTCTGATGCTTCAGCCGATGGGCGGTCCTTGCATCGACAGAGGCTCAGAATTTGCTCACGTAACCAGCGATGTACCTCATCCCCATCCATCCGTGGATGCCAGAGCATCGATACGTTAACCTCTGGTGCTGGGAAGGGGAGCTCAAAACTGAACAAGCCGTTTCTTAAGTTTTCAGTATGACGCTCTGGAACCGCAGAGACCAAATCGGTGGCTCGGCTCAGAGCTAGCGCGGCGGCAAAGCCATCCACTGTTATCACTATGTTTCTCTCTAATCCCAAGGATTGAAGCTCCTCATCGATTTGCCCCTTACCAACACCGCGGCGAGATACCCGTACGTGTCGGAAGGCGGCGTAACGGTCTGCGGTGATGATGCCCTGACTCAAGGGATGTCCTTGGCGTACGACACCGATGAAACGATCATGAAACAGCACCCGCGTCCGTACTTCCGGGCCCGTTTCACTCCCGACCACTCCGGTTTCCAGATCGACAGTTCCATGACGTAGAGCTTGGCTATCTTTGGTTGTTTTCTGCAGCAAGCGCAGGCGAATACCGGGGGCCTCTCGGGCGAGTTGTTCCACCAGTTCCGGTCCGAAATTTTCGATAAAGCCGTCACTGGTGCGCAGGGTAAAGGTGCGCTCCACATGCTTCATGTCAGCGGGTTGGGCTGGTCTCAGGACGGCGGTAACGCCTTGGGCCAACCTGGCAACCTCTTCTCTGATCTCAAGTGCCCTCGGCGTGGGGACTAGTCCGCGTTCTGCGCGTACCAACAGCGGATCCGCCATGGTTTCGCGCAAGCGGGCGAGCGCCCGGCTCATGGCGGATGGACTCAAATTAAGTTGGTTGGCGGCACGAGCGACGTTGCACTCATCCAGCAAGACATTCAGCGTGATCAACAAATTCAAATCGGGAGTGGTCATGAGTGGCCCTATCCGTGGTTCTGGCAGCAAGCCGCATGGATTTGATATGTGGCGTTATATGCAGCTATTCAATGCAAGTGATGCGTCTTCTGCAAGATTAGGTGTCCGCCTATGCTCCTGGCAACCGTTGCTGATAGGAGTTTCGAGATGACAAGTCATAATAATCAACCTATGACCGGGACCGCTGGGGGTCCTGGTGTTCAAGAGACAGTCCCCGGCGTTGCCGCAAGTGCTCAGCTGGACAGAGCCGCGATCTGGGTGCTGGTCAGTCTTTCCCTGGCCGCGCTGCTCTCTTCGCTGGGGACCAGTATTGCTAACGTCGGATTGCCTACCTTGGCCCAGACCTTCGGGGCATCGTTCTCGGAGGTTCAGTGGATCGTTCTTGCCTACCTGCTGGCCATTACCACTCTGATTGTCAGTGCCGGCCGGTTGGGCGACCTCTTCGGCCGTCGTCGCATGCTATTGACCGGTATTGCCCTGTTCTCCGCTGCCTCTGTACTGTGCGCATTGGCACCTTCGCTTGGGTTGTTGATTGCCGCGCGGGTGATACAGGGCTTGGGGGCGGCATTGATGATGTCGCTGGCCATGGCTCTGGTGGGAGAGAGTATTCCGCAAGAAAAAACCGGTAGCGCCATGGGGATCATCGGTACTGTCTCTGCGATTGGTACGGCCTTGGGGCCTTCGCTCGGAGGTGCCTTGATTGAACTCGGTGGCTGGCCGCTGATCTTCCTGGTCAATGCCCCTCTGGGAGTTCTGGCTTGGCTGCTGGCCTTTCGTTTTCTGCCCGCGGATCGTCAGTCAGCACCAGGGATAAAACCGCGTTTCGACATCCTGGGTACCTTGTTATTGACCCTGACGTTGGCCGCCTACGCGTTAGCGATGACCCTGGGATCTGGCCACTTCGGTGATCTCAATGTTGCGTTGTTGCTGGTAGCGGGTCTTGGTTTGCTGCTATTTATCCGCTCCCAGACCCGCTCCGTCGCACCCCTGATGACGCTTTCGATGTTTCGTAACCCGGTATTGACGACCGGTTTTGCGATGAGCTCCTTGGTGACCACGGTCGTCATGGCCACCTTGGTGGTCGGCCCCTTTTATCTGACCGGAGCCTTGGCGTTGGATGTGACTCAGGTTGGATTGGCTATGGCATCGGGGCCGATCGTGGCCGCCCTGATCGGTGCGCCGGCGGGATACTTAGTTGACCGTCTGGGCGCTTATCGGATGACGTGGGTTGGGTTGAGCGCCATGGCGGCTGGTTCCGGACTTCTCTCCCTGCTGCCTAGCGCGCTGGGGGTTGCTGGTTATATCTTGCCGCTGATGATACTGACTGCGGGTTACGCCCTGTTTCAGGCGGCCAACAACACCACTGTCATCACCCAGCTGAGTAGCCAGCAGCGTGGTGTTGGCTCCGGATTGCTGGGGTTATCCCGGAATCTTGGGTTGATCACCGGCGCCTCGGTGATGGGGATGGTCTTTGCGCTGGGCGCGGGCGTGTCCGATATTTCCAGCGCTCGACCTGAGGATGTCGAAACGGGTATGCGGATCACCTTCGGCGTTGCCACTGGGCTGATCCTATGTGCACTGAGTTTGGCGGCCGCAGCTCAGATATGGTCGCGGGCTGACTAAACTCCATGTCTCTGATGGGTGAGCCGCCACTCCTGGCGGGCTTAATACGCTATCTATTTTGACAAAAGAAAAAGCCCATCCACGAATGGATGGGCTTTGAGCGCAATTTTCTGCATGGTTTGCCTTGCAGCCTGGGTACGCAATTTGGTACTCAGCGCGGGACCTGCTTGATTTTACTGTTATAATTCATTGATTTATAACAGTCAGTCATCATTAGACATTGAACAGGAAGTTGGTTTTTTATGAGTCTCATAGCGTCTCGCCATGTATCTTTACGATATTAAAATCCTTTAAAAACATAATGATAGAGTCCAGTGTCGTCTCATTGGAAATCAGTGAAAATCACCCAAGCCATGTTTTTTGTGTACGCAGTTGTGTACGCTATATTCACTTTGGTACACAGTTCAGTTCGGGAGCCAACTATGGCGCTGAAGACAGATCGCGAGATTGCCAGTTTAAAAGCCGAAGAAGGCCAGAGGCTGGTGGTTGCTGTCGCTAGTGGTGCAGGAGGCGGTTTATGCATCGAGGTTCGAAGCGCTGGACGCTCAAAGACATGGCTCTACCGGTATCGCATAAATGGAAAGCCTCGGAAATTCGCCTTGGGTAGTTATCCTGCGATGAGTTTGGCTGTTGCGCGAGCTGAACACAGCAAGGCAGTTTCTATGGTCAGGATTGGAGAAGATCCTGCCGTGGCAGCTAAAACTGAAAAAGCCAAACGCTCAACAATACCAACCGTTGATGCTTTCTTTGAGGAGTGGCTGACGTGGAAGCAGGCAAGCAAGCCTGCTCGTGAATCGACTATTGAAGCCTACCGCCATGCTTTCCTTCTATATATAAGCAAAGATATTGGCAGCTTGTTGCTCACAAACATCACCCGTGCTGTGCTCTTCGCTCAGTTATCCAAGATCAGAGGACGTAGTATTCAGGCTGCACGCAAGGCGCTGACCATATGTGCTCAAATGTTGGACCATGCGGTTAATCTCGAGCTCATTGAGTTGAATCCTGCTCGAACCATCAGACCCTCCACTATCGGAGCCGAAGCTTCGCCTCCACGTCAGCGCTGGTTGTGCCGTGAAGAGATCGCTGCTTTTTGGAAAGGACTGGATGAAGGCGGATATCATCCAGCCCAGGCAAACTGCCTACGTTTGATCTTGCTCACTGGTGTTCGCCGGGGTGAGGCTATAGGCCTGACGTGGGATCAAATTATCGGTAATAAGTGGGTTATTCCAGCGAGCAATACGAAGAATGGAAAAGAACACACCATCACGTTGCACCCCATGGCCTTGGAGGTAATCGCTCATCATGTACAGGATCTTTAGCTACAACCAATTGAAATAGATAGAAAAAAGGCTTCGTTTGTGATCTGATTTAATCGCCAAAA
>NZ_BAAGVN010000077.1:0-737 GCF_054780855.1 Pseudaeromonas pectinilytica | reverse complement strand
GCTCAGCAACTGCGCTCTGGCGTTTGGGCCCCTGAATACGGGTTCGGGGGGTAATCATGGCGACCGCATCTCGACACCCAGCACCTAAGCAGCATGACGGGGGCGGCAATCAGGCCGCCATCTCGTTCGGCATCCCGGAGCTTAAAAACCCACGTTATTTCGCCATCTTCAAAGCTGGCCGCCAGGCGCGCTTTAAGGCCGACCGCGATGGCCTCGGCGATGCGGTCCCTCTTTATTCCCATAACGCCACTTACCAGGCGTTATTCACCAAGGGTTGGGGGAGCGTGACAGAAGTTCACCTCNATCTGGGGTGGTGCCATCGCTCTCGGTGCCGGTATCGCCGGGTTATTTGGTTACCACATCGACCCTGCCATTCAGGCCAACATTGTTGAGCTGGCGAGCTCAGCGGTGTCTGTGGTCGGTGGTGCGGTTGCCATCTATGGCCGCATCAAGGCCACCCACGTTATCAAGTGAGGCCCCATGCCTGATCTGATTGATAAGGCGCAATGCCTGGAAGAAGAACAACGGCAAAGAGCTTTGGGGGCGCTACGACAGCGCCCCCGCGAGGCACCCGATGAAGATGAACATGGGCGCTACTGCCTGGACTGCGGCGATGTGATCCCAGATGAGCGGGTGGTCATCGAGCCGTTTGCTGTGCGATGTGTCGAGTGCCTGACACTACGCGAGAAGCAGGAGGCTATTCGTGCTGGACATTATTAAAACCTATTGGCCGATAT
>NZ_BAAGVN010000076.1:0-736 GCF_054780855.1 Pseudaeromonas pectinilytica | reverse complement strand
GCTCAGCAACTGCGCTCTGGCGTTTGGGCCCCTGAATACGGGTTCGGGGGGTAATCATGGCGACCGCATCTCGACACCCAGCATCTAAGCAGCATGACGGGGGCGGCAATCAGGCCGCCATCTCGTTCGGCATCCCGGAGCTTAAAAACCCACGTTATTTCGCCATCTTCAAAGCTGGCCGCCAGGCGCGCTTTAAGGCCGACCGTGATGGCCTCGGGGACTCTGTCCCTCTTTATTCCCACAACGCCACCTATCAAGCGTTATTCAACCGGGGCTGGGCGAGCGTGACAGAAGTTCACCTGNTCTGGGGTGGTGCCATCGCTCTCGGTGCCGGTATCGCCGGGTTATTTGGTTACCACATCGACCCTGCCATTCAGGCCAACATTGTTGAGCTGGCGAGCTCAGCGGTGTCTGTGGTCGGTGGTGCGGTTGCCATCTATGGCCGCATCAAGGCCACCCACGTTATCAAGTGAGGCCACATGCCTGATCTGATTGATAAGGCGCAATGCCTGGAAGAAGAACAACGGCAAAGAGCTTTGGGGGCGCTACGACAGCGCCCCCGCGAAGCACCTGATGAAGATGAACATGGGCGCTACTGCCTGGACTGCGGCGATGTGATCCCAGATGAGCGGGTGGTCATCGAGCCGTTTGCCGTGCGATGTGTCGAGTGCCTGACACTACGCGAGAAGCAGGAGGCTATTCGTGCTGGACATTATTAAAACCTATTGGCCGATAT